>DAIMYK010000212.1:0-3867 GCA_036734525.1 Sediminibacterium sp.
TATTTAATAGTCCTTTATAAGTTTATTTTAATAGTTATATGTATTCGTTTGGTTGTAATAATTTTAATCAATGGGGATGGAGGAATTAATTGATGCCGGCTTCAATAACTAAAAATAATATGATATGTAACGTATTATATGATTGCTATTTGTATTCAAATAATGCTTTGAAATCCTTTATGGACAAGGATTTGCGGGGGAGGTGTTTTTTGACCGGCATTTTGTTGAAGCATTTTTTAATTTTCAAATAATAACCTTTAAAATTTAGCATTTTATAAACTTTTGATTAAATTGTATGTTCTATGAAAGACGTGAGATGTAGAAAGTGAGCGGTTTTACCAACGATTGCTTTTTTTAACCAAACCCCACATATATGAATCTACTACTTGATGCGTCCTTCAAGGCCATTGAAAACAACAACTATGTTGCTTTCACATTCTTCGTAGGCACCATGGCCATGATGGCCGCTGCTGCCTTCTTCTTCATGGAAGTGAGTAACACCAGTAAAGAGTGGCGGACATCCGTTCTGGTATCCGGTCTCATTACTTTTATTGCTGCTGTTCACTACTATTACATGCGTGGTTATAACCTGGAGACAGGTTCATCACCCGTATTCTTCCGCTATGTTGACTGGCTGTTGACTGTGCCTCTGATGTGTGTTGAGTTCTACCTCATCACCAAGAAGGCTGGTGCTACTTCCGGTTTGCTGTGGAAACTCATCTTTGCATCTGTTGTGATGCTGGTTACAGGTTATTGGGGTGAGGCCATTGATCAGGCACATAGCTGGCAGTGGGGTCTCGCTTCAGGTATCGCTTACTTCTACATCGTTTATCTGGTATGGATGGGTGATGTTGCTAAGTTGGCGGGTGCTACTTCACCTGCAGTTGCCCAGGCAGTTAAAACACTTGGATGGTTTGTACTGGTTGGTTGGGCTATCTACCCAATTGGTTACATTCAGGGAACAGAAGGCGGATTGTTCGGTACAAAAATGAACTTTGGCCTTGACATGGATGTGATCTACAACATCGGTGATGCCGTAAACAAAATCGGTTTCGGTCTGGTTATCTATGCATTGAGCAGAAAAGAAGCTTAATTCATTACCATTCTTAACTGAATACATTAAAAGAGGCTGTCTCATAAATTAGAGACAGCCTCTTTTTATTCGTATCCTTGTGAAGAATTTTTTTCTAAACTCTTGTGATTGGTTTGCTTATACTCATGAAACCTGTTGTTTCTCTTCAACCATGAAAAACCACTATCAATATATTATTGTTGGTGCAGGTTGTGCCGGGTTACAACTGGCAGATGCTCTTTTGAATGACCCCGGAATAGAAATAGATTCCCTGTTGATCATAGAGGCATCTGAAGTACACGAGGAAAAAACCTGGTGCTTCTGGTATGCAGAAGAGCATCGGTTCAGTCACCTGGTAAAAAAAACCTGGAACAGTATTGCCTTCCGCGCCAAGAGTACATCAGTAAAAGCCGCATTACCTGATCTTTGTTATCAATATATTTCAAGCACCGATTTTTACGCGTATCAACTTTCATCTCTTCGCAAGGATACACGCGTTACATTCCTGTTTGAACCGGTAAATAGTATCGAATGGAACATGGGAAACCGGCAGGTGCATACGCCATCGGGTAGCATTACCGCAGATTACATCTTCCATTCACATCAATTGTCCGCCCCAACCAATCCCACTTTGTGGCAACATTTCCTGGGATGGGAGATTACTACAGACTCCGATGTATTCGATCCCGCCACTGCCACCCTGATGGATTTTTCTGATGCTACTGCATCACAGGAAGTTTTTTTTCATTACATCCTGCCCTACTCCTCAAGGCATGCATTGGTGGAATGTACTTTTTTCTCGAAGGAACTACTCGATCAAACAGCATATGAAATTTTACTGCGTAGTTACATTGAAAAGAATCTGACAACCAATTATCAGATTGTCGTCAAAGAAACCGGAAAGATTCCGATGACAATTACTGCCGCCTCTGAGTTCCCTGCATCTTCCGGAATCATACCTATTGGCTCTGCTGCAGGATGCATCAAAGCTTCTACCGGTTATTCATTTACCAGAGTGATGCGCCATACCCAACAAATTATTTCCTTCCTGAAAAAGGAAATCGACCATATTCCCTCCCCATCTTCAAGCCGTTTTTTGTTTTATGATCGGCTGTTCCTCTCTTTGATACAACAGTACCCTCAGAAAATGCCAAGGATATTTGCAAGTCTTTTTAAGAAAAATAAGATTCAGCGTATTTTGCGCTTTCTGGATGAAAGAACCCGCTTATGGGAAGAGGTAATGATCTTTTCACGACTTCCCAAAAAGCATTTTTTACTGGTCCTGTTCAATTCTAAAAAATGATTCTTACCTGGCTGCAACAACTCCGCATACAATTACTGCTGGCAGCCCTTTTGGTTGCGGTCTGGGTATTGGTTGTCGAACCTACACCCGCCACCCAATGGATTTTTTTTCTCATCATGATCATTGCTACAGGTGTACCTCATGGCTCTCTTGATTTCTATGTGGAACAATCTCAAGCAGCTTTAACACAAAATAAATTTTCTATCCTTCGTTTCTTTTTGCGCTACCTGCTCAATATGTTTGTATATGCCGTCATCTGGTTCTGGATGCCATCCATAGCCTTATTGATATTCATCTTTCTTACTGCCTATCATTTCGGACAGATCGACTGGCCTTTCCATCGCCCCGGTTGGATGAATCCCTTTCTCTTTTCTTTATACGGGTTGTTCTTCATCGTTTTTATCATCACCATTCAGCTACAGGAGACAGCCCCGGTACTGGAGATGCTCACAAAGGATACCTTACCTGCCGGCTACTGGCAGCAAAACGGACCCTTTTATGCCACTATTTCTCTGATAGGGTTATCGGTTCTTGTTGTGCTGGTTCCCGTTTATCAATATACCCGCGGTGTTGCTCCCACTCAAATTGCGGGCTGGTTATTGCAAACGATTTTTTGGTGCATTTTTTTATACAAAATGCCATTGTACATT
Organism: Sediminibacterium sp.; assembly: GCA_036734525.1. Classification (GTDB taxonomy): domain Bacteria; phylum Bacteroidota; class Bacteroidia; order Chitinophagales; family Chitinophagaceae; genus Sediminibacterium. The sequence continues at coordinate 3,026 of DAIMYK010000212.1, forward strand.
GGCTTTGCTTTTTATTTCGGTTGCTGGCACTCATTGCTTTCCTTCAATCTGATTAGGCAACAGCTGAATTTGTCTTCCACTGCCGCCGGTTGGGGAGAACTAATGCGCAAGGCTCTTCCTTTCTCTTTGGCTGCATTGATCGGAATTGCAGTACTTGTTTATTTCTTCGCCGAAAACTGGCAGATGAATACCAGCATGGGATATATTTTTATGGGGATAGCAATCTTAACACTTCCTCATTTACAGGTATTTAGCGGACTGGTGAATTATATAGCATTGGGTAGAAAAAAATGATTACAAGTTCTGTCAGTCAATACTCCTGCAGCTATTTTTTCGGATGCTTATCGTTGTTAGTTTCCTCGTCTCTGGGTTACCTTTTGATCGATTTGGTATTAAGGGTTAAAATTTGACCATGATACAGAAGACTTTGTACAAGACAAAAGAATATTCGAAAGTGAAATTTTCTATTGATGTAGCCGATGCCGCTCAAGCCGAGGTAGTTGGTCTGAATGGTAACTGGGAAAAAGGCATTGAGATGAAGAAAAAGAAGGATGGTACTTTTTCAGTTGAAGTCAACCTCCACAAAAATACTAGCCACGAATTCAAATACAGACTGAACAACCGGGAATGGCTGAATGAACCGGCCGGCGATGGTGAAGTGACCAATGTTTTTGGTACCACCAACAGCTTGATTGAACTCTAATTGTTAGAGCCAGCGTTTTCTCCAGAAATAGAAGAGGAATACTGCCATGGTGATAGCCATTACCAAAAGGGTTAAATAAAAACCGTTTGTGTGATTGGAGAGGTGGATGATGTCAAAATTCATTCCGAAGATTCCTCCT
>DAIMYK010000213.1:0-3853 GCA_036734525.1 Sediminibacterium sp.
CGGGTTTCTTTTTTTTGATCCTGGCTTCCCGGGTAGCTGCAAAAGGAGCTCGGATTCTACAAATCAGGTGTTCTTGTCCCAAAGAAAATGCAGCATTGTAGCCCCTGGAAATTTCAGCAACGGATTTACCGGATGAGTCTTTGACATAAAGCATACCATCTCCTTCCTGCACATTTACAGCAAAAAAGACCCATTGTCCTTTGTTGCTTATGCCCCTCTCTCCCATGCTTTGCCAACCATCATAGACAGTATGGTCCAGTGGTTTTTTCTGGGATAAGGCGGATACAAAGGGAAATACGAGCAGCAGCAGGAACAATGCATTTGACTTCGACATAACAGTTCATTTGTGAGCCATTCCACCGGGTCTGCTCCGATGGTGACCATGGTTTGATAAAATAAGTATGAAAATAGCTAAACATTCAACAGATTGGATTGTTTTAGTAGAAAATATTCTGTCCATGAAGTTCTTCTTAGCTACCATTTCTTTTCTCTTGACATTTTTCGTTTCTTCCGGTCAATCGACCGGTATTATTTCGGGAAATGTAATCGATAAGACTTCTCAGAAATCAATTGCAGGGGTATCTATCCGTGTGGTGGGTACATCATCAGCTGCCGTTACAGATAGTATTGGACAATTTAGAATAACGGGTATCAAGGTAGGCACCTATAGTTTAGAGATCACGGCATTGGGATATGTGAAGAGGACCTTATACAACCTTCCTGTTACCAGTGGTAATGAGAATAATTTTGTAATTGAACTGGAGCCTGCTGCTACAACTTTACAGGGTGTCACTGTAGTCAGTGGCAGCCGTAAATCGGCAAGGGCTGCTACCCTTGAAACACCTCTCAGTGTTCAAAGACTTACCACTGAAGAGATTAAAAGCAATCCCGGGGGCAACTTTGATATTTCACGAGTGATTCAAGTATTACCCGGTGTAGGTGGTACCGGAGGTTCATCGCTTGGTTTCCGCAATGATATCATCATTCGGGGGGGTGCACCCAACGAGAATGTGTATTTTCTGGATGGAATTGAAATACCTGTCATCAATCACTTTTCTACACAGGGAAGTGCAGGTGGTCCTGCCGGAATATTGAATGTTAGTTTTTTAGAGGATGTGAAAGTAAGTTCATCAGCCTTTGATGCCCTATTTGTTAATGCCCTTTCTTCCGTTTTCGAATTCCGTCAGAAAAGAGGCAATGAGAGTGGTTTGCAGGGGAATGTCCGGCTGAGTGCTACTGAGTTGGCGACCACGCTGGAAGGACCTTTGAGCAAAGATGGCAGAACAACTTTTTTGGCTTCTGCGAGAAGAAGTTATCTGCAATTGTTGTTTCAGCTCATCGATCTTCCCATTAGACCTAATTTTTGGGATTTTCAGTACAAGATTACGCATCGTATCAATAAAAAGACTACCCTGACATTGTTAGGAGTCGGTGCCATCGACGAATTCAATTTTGCTGCTCCCAAAAAAGCTACACCGGAGAAGTTGTTTGCACTAAACAGTAATCCCGGTATCAACCAATGGAATTATACTGTAGGGGCCTCTCTGAAGCACCTGATTGAGAATGGCTATTGGAACCTGAGTGTTAGCAGAAATGATTTTAACAATGACATAGCCAAGTTTGAAAACAATCTTGGTCCGGTAAAAGGCACCCAGACACTTCAATTCAATTCACGTGAGACAGAGAATAAATTACGTTTTGATGTCAACTAAAAAAAAATGGGCTGGAAGAATAGTAATGAAGATCAGGCCTATATTGTATATTATAACAATGCGACCAACCAGATCATACGCCCTGAGATAAAAGACAACGGCGGGGTGGTAATTCAACCTGCAGTTGTTTTTAATTATTCCACTGGTTTGAATTTGCTGAAGTACGGAGGATTTTTTCAGGCAGGAAAAAGATTTTTCGATAATCGCTTGGGTGTGAATGCTGGTATCAGAACTGATATGAATAGTTTTACTACCAGTGGCAGCAATCCTTTGCGAACGATGTCTCCCCGGTTATCTTTAAGTTATGTATTGGCTGATAAAATTACCTTGAATGCTTCTGCGGGTGTTTATTATAAACTGGCTCCCTATACGGCGCTTGGTTTCAAAGATGCTGCAGGAAAATATGTGAATCAGTCCGCAGAATATCTCCGCAGCACACACTATGTTGCGGGAATCGAATACCTTCCTTCAGAAGCTACGCGGTTTACGCTGGAAGGTTTCTACAAGAGATATTCGAATGTTCCTATTAGCATTAAAGACGGCATTAGCTTGTCTAATTTGGGAGGAGACTTCAATGTATTGGGTAATGAGCCCATTACGACGACGGGCAAGGGACGTAGTTTCGGCTTCGAATTTTTCGCACAACAAAAATTGACCAAACGCTTCTTTGGTGTTTTCAGTTATACCTATTTTAATAGTAAATACAGCAATACTTCGGGTGTTTTGATTCCCAGTACCTGGGATAACCGTCATTTATTGAGTGTATTGCTTGGCTTTAAATTACCTCGAAATTGGGAGATTGGTCTTAAATTCCGCTATCAGGGAGGATTGCCCAATACACCCTATAATGAGACAGCCAGTCGTCTTAATTTCATTACCCTTGGTTCAGGAATTTTGGATTATTCCCGCCTGAACAGTGAAAGATTGCAGGCATTCCATTCCAGTGATATTCGTATTGATAAGAAGTGGAACTACAAAAAAGTGACACTCGATCTTTTTCTGGATATCACCAACTGGTACCTGGCAAAAAGTCCGGCACCTCCTTTTTATGCTTTCAGACGAAATGCTGATAATTCCGGATTCCAGACCACTGACGGGTTACCGGTCAAAACCAATGGAAGCAATGCAATTCCATTTTACCTGGATAATTCCGATGCAATTTTTGCGCCTACATTTGGGTTTATCGTAGAGTTCTAAACATCAACAATTCGGCTCTTATTGTTTCGATAGATGCGGAGCATTTGTAAACATACTGACAGTAGTATGAGTGCACAACCTACGTAGAAACTGGATTCAAGTGCTTGATTTTCCCCAAAGAAAATGAAAGCCATGATTATACCATAAACGGGTTCAAGGTTGAGGGTAAGGGCTTGGGTAAAAGCAGAAACATGTCGGAGACTGCTCAGCATACATTCAAAAGCCAAAATGGTACATGCCCAGCTTAAGATAAGCAACCAGCCCCAGTCAGCATTTGAAGGTAAAGTGTTTGTTGAAGGAAAGAATTGATTGTAAAGCGGCAATAGTAAACTGACTCCTACCCAACCACCTGTCATCTCGAAGAAGAGCATATCTCTGCGAGGCGTCGATTCAATATATTTTTTATTCAGCGCAGAAAAAATAGCCGCTAAGATGGAAGAGGCGGTTCCCATAATGATTCCTGTTCTGTATCTCGTGTCGAAATGAAAAATGATGTAAATACCTGCCATGCTCAGTAATCCTAATAGAAATTCGGCTGTGGAAAAACGGGTTTTGTTGAACAACGGCTCTGTAAGGGATGTGAAGAGGCCAACCGATGCAAAGCAAACCAAACCGACCGATACATTAGACAGTTTGATGCTACCATAAAAAAAGACCCAATGCAAGGCAATGATGGCACCGATGCCAAGTAGTCTTTTTTTGTGTTGAGCGGATATGATTTGTACGGAATTTCTACACAGACGAAACAAAAATAGTGTTTGTTCTGTGATTGCAATTCGGTACCAGACCAGCCATACTTCATTCAATGAGATCAGTGCGCCCAGGATACCGGTAAATCCTGCCAGCCATACTGCAACATGTAATTGCAAGAGTGCTTTTTTCATGCAGGATGTGCTGACTAAATGAATGATAATTGAACGGTTGGAAGATTAAATTTTTCTTCT
>DAIMYK010000214.1:0-3811 GCA_036734525.1 Sediminibacterium sp.
GCAGCCAAGGCGGGTCTGCAAAAAACAGATCTCTTGCTCAGCATCAACGGGAAAGAACTGAAAGATGTAGATGATGTAAAAAGAATGAAATCTTTACTTCAGGAAGGAGACACCTGGAAGGTCGTTTACGAAAGATCCGGCAAGAAAATGGAAACTGATATTAAATTCCCAAAAAAAATAAAGACGGCAGAGCTCTGATACATCTCTGATTCTTTGAAAAATTCAAGGAAGGGTATGCCTGAACAGCATGCTCTTCCTTTTTTTGTGCCTTACAATGTAGAGGGAGATGTAACGTTTATAGAATGAATCTCCTTTTCAACACTGAATTTATCCCGCTCTCTATGAAAAAAAATGTCTGTTTCTTGCTTCTACTGTTACTTGCCGGTACATCGGCTTCTGCACAGGTTTACCTGAAAAAAGAGCCATTGGCACATACATACTCAATCGTGGCCAGGGATGAAAAAACGGGTGACATGGCAGTAGCCGTTCAAAGTCACTGGTTCAGTGTAGGAACTTTGGTTCCCTGGGCAGAAGCAGGTGTGGGGGTTGTTGCCACCCAGTCATTCGTGAATAAATCATATGGGCCCCAGGCTCTTTCCATGCTGCGCAAAGGCTATACACCTCAACAGGCACTCGATAGTCTACTCAAAATAGATAGCTCCCGCGAAATGAGACAGGTGGCAATACTGGATACAAAAGGAAACATAGCCGTTCATACGGGGTCCAAATGTATTCAGGTAGCCAAACACATCAAGGGAAGAAATTTCAGTGTACAGAGTAACATGATGCTGGGAGACTCAGTGTGCGAATACATGAAAAAAGCATTTGAACTAAGTGCCCGTTTACCCTTTGTAGAAAGGATATTGCTTGCGCTGGAAGCCGCAGAAGCAGCCGGAGGTGATATCCGCGGCATGCAGTCCGCTGCTCTCCTGGTTGTTCCCGGCCGTATCATGCTTCCCTGGGACAAAACCCTGGTTGACCTGAGAGTAGATGATGCGAAAAAGCCTCTGGAGGAATTACGCCGGCTCTATAATATGCAGCTGGCATACGACCACATGAACAGCGGTGACCTGGCATACGAAAAAATGAATAACCTGAACCTAGCTCCTGAAAAGCAGGACATCACGGAGGCGATGAATGAATACAACGCTGCCATGCAACTGTTCCCTGATAACCTGGAGATGCAGTTCTGGACGGCGGTAACGCTTTGCAACAACAAACAAATGGCAAAAGCCCTTCCCATGTTCAAAAAAATATTCGTGCGCGATAAAAAATGGAAGGAGCTTTTTCGTCGCCTTCAGCCGGTAGGAATGATCAACATTTCGAAAGAAGACATGCAGAAAATTCTGGCCCTCTGATTGCTGAATTGTTTGCATAGTTTTTCGTTTCGAGTGAAGAAGGTTGGCTAATTTTGTCCCAAATGCAAGAATCCCCTGTATATGAGGTGGTGATAGGGCTTGAAATACATGCCCAGTTAGCGACAAAGTCGAAACTTTTTTGTGGGGATAGTATCTCTTTCGGTGCCGCTCCCAATAGTCAGGTGAGTGCTATATCACTAGCACATCCCGGTACCTTGCCAAAAACCAACCGGCAGGCGGTAGCACTGGCAGTTCAATTAGGGCTGGCCTGTAACTGCGAGATTGAGCAAGAGAACTATTTTGCCCGAAAAAATTATTTCTATCCCGATCTTCCCAAGGGATATCAGATCTCTCAACATACGAGTCCCATTTGCAAAGGTGGATTCATTACCATTACAACCTCAACAGGTACCCGTGACATTCAGCTGAACCGAATTCATTTGGAAGAAGATGCCGGTAAGAGTTTACATGACCAGGATCCACGACGCAGTTTCATCGATTTGAATCGGGCTGGAACACCACTAGTAGAAATCGTTACCGAACCCGATATTCATTCTGCAGAAGAAGCTGCCCAGTTCGTAACAGAGATCCGCAAACTGGTTCGATGGTTGGGTGTTTCAGATGGAAATATGGAGGAGGGAAGTCTTCGCTGTGATGCGAATATTTCACTTCGCCCCAAAGGCACCTCCCGGCTCGGTACCAAAGTGGAAGTGAAAAATCTTAATTCAATCAGGCACCTGAAAAAAGCGATTGAATATGAAATAGTAAGAATGACAGACTTGTTGTCGAAAGGTCAATTGATTCAGCAACAAACCAGGAGTTTCGATGCTACGACCGATACTACTTTCTCCTTGCGCAACAAGGAAGAAGCCAACGACTACCGCTATTTCCCCGATCCAGATCTCGCTCCCTTTACCATTACGGAAGCTTACCTGACTCAGTTGCGGGCCAACATGCCCGAACTACCCCAACATCTTCAGGAAAGATTTTTACAAATAGATGGACTCACATCCTATGATGCAAAGCAACTAAGTGAAGAGATAAGTACTGCCCGCTTTTTTGAAGCCACCGTACAGGTCTGTCAACATCCCAAAGCGATAGCCAACTGGATATTGGGACCAATTAAACAATGGATGAATGAACATCCTACTGACGATGTTTCCTTCCCCATAAGTCCCGCTGCATTGGCCGAACTGATTGAACTGGTTGAATCCGGCCAGCTTAATTTTTCTGTTGCTTCCGGAAAGTTATTACCTGCCATCATCAGCACGCAAAGGAATGCGCGGCAACTTGCTGTTGAAATGAACCTGCTGCAAACCAATGAAGCCGCAGAGCTTACAGCATGGATCGATCAAGTACTTCAACGCATGCCGGAAAAAGTGCAGGAGTACAAGAAAGGGAAGAAAGGCCTGATCGGTTTATTTGTGGGAGAAGTGAAAAAAATAAGTGCCGGCAAAGCCAATCCCCAGGAAGTTACCCGACTTTTAGAAGAACAACTCAATCAATAAATCATCTTTTACCACATCCTCCTGTTATGAAAAAAATTATCCTCCTCGCTCTGGTCGCAATCATCTCCCAAAGCTGCACAGAAAAAAAGTTTGGCGCCTTCACTGTTAGCGGGCAAATCAAAAATGCAAATGAACAAAAGATTTACCTCCAGGAGTTAAGTCTCACGGAAAAGGAGCCGCTGAACCTTGACACTGCCACCATTGACAAGAAGGGGAATTTTATTTTAAGAGGCGTAGGTAAGGAAGAGGTGTTGTATCGCATTTCTACAGAAAAGGGGATGGACTTCATCATTATCAACGATAATAATAATATCAAATTAATAGCCGACCTGAATGATTATATACATTATAAGGTAGAAGGCTCTGTTGCCAGTGCAGATTTACATACTTTTTTTGAAAACTATCGTCAGCAGGATTCAGCCATGGCTTCCTGTTTTATTCGACTGGATTCTCTGCAAAAAACAAACGCCCCTGATAGCATCCTCTTGCCCTGTCGCCAGGAAAGGGACCGTCGCTTAGGGGACTTGAATGCACTGGTGACCAATTTTATCAACAAATCCGAAAGTCCGGCAGCCCGAATCTATACTCTTGGCATCGCATCGAGAACACTGAAAAGAGAAGAGTTACAACAATTAGCAAAAGCATCTTCCAATAAATTTCCGGAGCACAGCAGTTTGCAAAAGATCTCAACTATGTTATCCGTAGCCTCCCAACCGGCTCCTGCAGAAAATTCTTTTAACAACATGGAAGCGCCGGACTTCACTTTACCGGATCCTAATGGAAAAATGATTTCGCTCAAAAGTTTTCGTGGCAAGTATGTATTGGTAGATTTTTGGGCGAGTTGGTGTGGTCCTTGCAGACAGGAAAATCCAACAGTAGTTGCTGCCTACTATAGATTCAAAGACAAAAATTTTACCGTGTTGGGGGTTTCCCTTGATGACAACA
>DAIMYK010000215.1:0-3791 GCA_036734525.1 Sediminibacterium sp.
CCCTTTAGTGGAAATGTTCCAACCGAGTTTAAGCTATCAAAGTTTTGGTAATAGGAAGTTCCCGGAGCGCCATAATTCTGGGCTTTAAATTGGGCTTTTGCTGAAATTTGATAGGCGAGAATCCAAAAAATTGTAACCAACCATTTCATAAGACATAAGTCAGGTGAACAGCTAAAATAGTGGCGGTTAGGTTGGTAGAAACAGGGAAAAACAAGTTGGGTTAAACAACCACCTGGAAATTGGGTATAAGTTCACTTGTTAGTTGTGGAGGGGCTACCAATGGGCTTTTGCAGGGGGCATCGGAGGCCAAATATTGATAGTCAGGGCTTTCCAAATCATCCGGAGAAGGTCTGTTAGCAATAAAATAAGCCTAACGGGGATAAAACATTTTGAATTTTCGGAATTGACTATTACCTTTGCCGTCCGAATTTTAAAAGGAAAATAATGCCTACTATTCAGCAATTAGTAAGAAAAGGCCGCGAAATCATCCGGGCCAAAAGTAAATCCAGGGCCTTGGATGCATGTCCCCAGCGTCGCGGAGTGTGCACTCGTGTGTACACTACCACACCTAAGAAGCCTAACTCTGCGCTTCGTAAAGTGGCCAAAGTGAGGTTGACCAACAAAGTAGAGGTGATCGCATATATCCCTGGTGAGGGTCACAACTTGCAGGAGCATAGCAGTGTTCTTATCCGCGGAGGTCGTGTGTAGGATCTGCCCGGAGTTCGTTACCACATCGTACGTGGTAGTCTCGATACTGCCGGTGTAAAAGACAGAAAGAAGAGCCGCTCTAAATACGGTACCAAGAAAGAAAAAGCTAAAAAATAAACATACTCATTTAATAATTAACGCACATGCGTAAAGCACAAGCAAAACGATTACCACTGGCTCCGGATGGCCGTTTCAGTGATAAACTGGTTACCCGCTTCATTAATAATTTGATGTGGGACGGAAAGAAAAGTACTGCCATCAACATATTCTATGATGCAGTAGACAAAGTATCCAAAATTACCAGTGAAGATGGATACGAGGTATGGAAAAAAGCCATTGCCAATATCACACCTTCGGTGGAAGTGCGCAGCCGCAGAATCGGTGGTGCTACTTTCCAGATACCTACCGAGGTTCGTCCCGATAGAAAGATTTCCTTGAGCATGAAGTGGTTGATTCGTTACAGCCGCGAGCGCAATGGTCGCACCATGGCTGATAAATTGGCGAATGAGATCGTAGCAGCTTCCAAAGGTGAAGGTGCAGCTTTCAAAAAGAAAGAAGACACACACCGTATGGCTGAAGCCAATAAGGCATTCTCCCACTTCAAAGTATAATCATCCTTTTGTTGATATCTTTTTTAAGTCCTGTTCCGCAGGACTTTTTTTTTTAATATGTATTGATTATTAATAATTTTTCAGGCATGAACCGGAAACTAATCCACATAAATTGTGTTGACAAAAAATGCTCCTATCATTAATATTTGTACCTTTGCGGCTCAAAATTCGGGTCTCCACTAAAGGCAACCCATTCATTTAACAAAATAAGCTATGGCTGACTTAAGATTACAACGGAATTTCGGTATTGCCGCACACATTGATGCGGGAAAGACCACCACAACGGAGCGTATCCTCCGCTACACGGGTATGATTCACAAGATTGGTGAAGTACACGACGGAGCTGCAACAACCGACTGGATGGAGCAGGAAAAAGAGCGTGGTATTACCATTACCTCTGCTGCTGTAAGTTGTGAATGGAAATTCCCTACCGTTCGCGGAACTGCTGACAGCAATACTAAGTCATACTATTTCAATATCATCGACACACCCGGTCACGTGGACTTTACCGTAGAGGTGGAGCGCTCTATGCGTGTACTGGATGGTCTGATTGCTCTGTTCTCTGCTGTTGATGGTGTAGAACCACAATCAGAAACAGTTTGGCGCCAGGCCAATCGTTACCGCGTTCCCCGTATTGGATTCGTTAATAAAATGGACCGTTCAGGTGCTGACTTCCTTATGGTAGTTAGTCAAGTGAAAGAAATGCTGGGAGCCAATGCTGTACCTCTTCAGCTGCCTATTGGTGCTGAAGATGATTTCAAAGGTGTGGTTGACCTGATCACAATGAAAGGAGTTATCTGGGATATGGAAACTGAGGGCATGACCTTCAAGGAAATTCCGGTTCCTGATGATATGAAAGAAGAGGTTGACCACTGGCGTGCTAAACTCATCGAGGCAGTTGCTGAGTATGATGATAATCTGATGGAAAAATTCTTCGAAGATCCTAATTCCATCACTGAAGCTGAAGTTCATGAAGCCATCCGTAAAGCTTGTATCGATCTGAGCATCGTTCCTATGATGTGCGGTTCTTCCTTCAAGAACAAAGGAGTACAAACAGCATTGGATGCCGTTTGCCGTTACCTGCCTAGTCCGGTAGATATCGACCACATCACTGGTACCAATCCTGATACAGGTGAGACCATCACCCGTAAGCCGGATCCGAAAGAGCCATTCGCTGCCCTGGCTTTCAAAATCATGACTGACCCATTCGTTGGTCGCCTGGCATTCTTCCGTTGTTATTCCGGTCACCTGGATGCGGGTTCCTATGTACTGAATGTGCGCAGTGGAAAGAAAGAGCGCATCAGCCGTATCATGAAGATGTTTGCCAATAAGCAGAATCCGATAGACTTTATTGAAGCAGGAGATATTGCTGCTGCTGTTGGCTTCAAAGAAATCAAAACAGGTGATACCCTTTGTGAAGAGAACCATCCGATTACGCTCGAGAATATGTTTATCCCCGAGCCGGTTATCTCCGTGGCTGTTGAACCAAAAACACAGGCCGACGTAGATAAGATGGGTATGGCTATTGCCAAACTCGTCGAGGAAGATCCTACCCTTCGGGTTAAGACGGATGAGGATACAGGGCAAACCATTCTTTCAGGTATGGGAGAATTGCACCTGGAGATCATCGTTGACAGGATGCGCCGTGAATTCAAAGTAGAGATTAACCAAGGTAATCCTCAGGTTGCTTATAAAGAATGTTTCACTCAGGCTATCGAGCACCGTGAAATCCTGAAGAAGCAGACAGGTGGTCGTGGTAAATTTGCCGATATTTATTTTGAGATCGGACCAGCAGATCAGGAATGGTTGAATGAGAACCCAGGAAAGGCTTTCCAATTCAAGAATGATATTTTCGGAGGTTCTATTCCGAAAGAATTCCATCCTGCGATCATCAAGGGCTTTGAAAGTTCTATGTCCACAGGTGTTCTGGCAGGTTATCCAATGGAAACAATGAAAGTGCGCATATTTGACGGTAGCTTCCACCAGGTTGACTCCGATGCTATGTCATTCGAATTGTGTGCCAAAGGTGGTTTCCGCGAAGCGGGAAGAAAAGCTCGTCCAGTGCTGCTCGAACCCATCATGAAAGTAGAGGTAGTTACTCCCGATCAATACATGGGTGATGTGACAGGTGACCTGAACCGCCGCAGAGGTATGCTGGAAGGAATGGATAGCCGTGGAAACCTTCAGGTAATCAAGGCCAAAGTTCCTCTGAGTGAAATGTTTGGTTATGTAACTCAGTTACGTTCACTTTCTTCCGGTCGCGCTACTTCCACCATGGAATTCAGTCATTATGCTCCTGCACCGAATAACATTGCAGAAGAGGTGATTGCTAAGAGCAAAGGAAAAGTGAAGGTTGAAGATTAAATCTCGATCTAACTTCTAGACATAAAAGAGGCCCCTCAATGAGGGGCCTCTTTCGTTTTTGGCACTTGACTATTTACAGTAATTATTGAGCAGACCATCTGCTGATGC
>DAIMYK010000216.1:0-3767 GCA_036734525.1 Sediminibacterium sp.
CTTTTGCATTATCGATAAAAAAGGGGGGAAAGAAATGTGATTACATTTCCTCTTCTCTTTCCAGAAGCAATATAGCTCCCTGGGGAACGATGAAATATTTTTCCCCCTCATAAATTACTTCCGTAGCTCCGCTTACCAGAAAAATGGCAAGGTCTCCTTCCCTTGCCTGCAGGGGAACATATTTCACGCTCTCCTCTTCTGTTTTCCAGGGTTCATCTTCTACCGGCATGGGGATGGCATATCCCGGACCTATCTTGATGATCTTTCCCTGCTGAACTTTTTCCTTTTCATACACCCCGGGCGGAAGGTAGAGGCCAGAGGAAGTTTTTTCATCCGGACTGGATGGACGGATCAGCACCCGGTCACCTATTACAATGAGTTTCTTGAATTTGTTATCGGAAGTGAGCAACATGGGTCAATAATTAGAGCTGCAAAAATAGGTGTTTCATGGCGAGTGTTCCCCCGCCGGGGCGGGGGAAAGAGAATGCCGGCACAGCATGATTTTTGAGTTTTTAACAAAACATTGGAATGTGATGGAGGTATTTGGCATTGTTTTATCTTTATTTCACGTTAAATAAAAGGATATGGAAGCAAAAAAGACCAAGATATTGTTGTGCGAGGACGATCCCAACCTGGGAATGGTACTCAAAACCAATCTGGAACTGAATGATTTTGATGTAACCCTGGAAAGGGATGGCCGGTTGGGACTGGCGGCTTTTCAGCGGGAGCGTTACGATCTGTGCCTCCTCGATGTGATGATGCCCAACATGGACGGATTCACATTGGCTGAAGAGATCAGAAATGTTGACCCGGATATTCCCCTGTTTTTCCTCAGTGCCAAAACCATGAAAGAAGATATCATCCAGGGATATAACCTGGGTGCAGATGATTATATCACCAAGCCCTTTGACTTCGAAGTACTCATGCTGAAGATCAAAGCCATTTTGAAAAGAAATGAAGAGCAAAACCGCGTGAGTGAGAATGTTGAATTCGATATGGGTAAGTTTCATTTCAACCCCAAGCTGCGTGAATTGAAGCACGATAGCCACACACAAACATTGTCACCCAAGGAGAATGATTTGCTGAAAATGCTGGCAGAGCACAAGAATGACTTGTTACCACGTGAGAAAGCATTGAAAAAAATCTGGGGCAGTGATACTTACTTCAACGGACGCAGCATGGATGTGTACATTGCGAAGCTGCGCAAGTACCTGAAAGACGATCCCAACATAGAGATTGTGAACATCCATGGCAATGGATTCCGTCTGGTAGCTCCTTAGTAGTAATTAACTGAAAAGATCGGCCTGTAAACCACCCGGTTGTTGTCTGCCTATATGGGCATAGGCCTTGGCAGTGGCTTCCCTGCCCCTGGGTGTGCGTTGCAGGAAACCCTCCTGTATTAAAAAAGGTTCGTACACTTCTTCGATCGTACCTGATTCCTCACCAACAGCCGTAGCGATGGTGGTAATACCCACAGGCCCACCTTTGAATTTATCAATAATAACAGTAAGAATGCGGTTGTCCATTTCATCGAGGCCGTGTTCATCTACATTCAATGCCTTCAGTGCATGGCGGGTAATTCCCAAATCGATGGTACCATCATTTAGTACCTGAGCAAAGTCTCTTACCCTGCGCAACAGACTATTAGCGATGCGGGGCGTACCTCTGCTTCTGCCGGCAATTTCAGCAGCTGCTTCAGGAGAGATGCGCACTTGCAGGATGTCGGCACTGCGGTGAATGATTTTCTGTAAGACAGGTGCCGGATAATATTCCAGTCGGGACTTGATACCAAAACGGGATAATAAGGGAGCGGTTAATAATCCGCTGCGGGTGGTCGCCCCAACCAGTGTAAACGGATTGAGGTTGATTTGTATGCTACGGGCATTGGGTCCGGAGTCGATCATGATATCGATGCGGAAATCTTCCATGGCAGCATAGAGATATTCTTCTACCACCGTGCTCAGGCGATGTATTTCATCGATGAAGAGCACATCATTGGGTTGCAGATTGGTGAGCAAGCCTGCCAGATCGCCCGGTTTTTCGATCACGGGACCAGAGGTCTCACGGATATTGACACCGAGTTCATTGGCGACGATGCGGCTCAAGGTTGTTTTACCCAGACCCGGAGGCCCATGAAACAGGATATGGTCAAGTGCTTCTCCCCGAAGTTTAGCCGCCTTGATAAAGATGATCAGGTTTTCGATGAGTTGTGGCTGTCCTGAAAAATCATCTAGTTCCCGAGGGCGAATGGCATTTTCGAATTCCTGCTCTGCGGGGTTTAGTGAGGCGCCGGGTGTATGGAGAAGGTCAGACATTGAATCAAAACTACTAAATCCGTTTCAACTATCTTTGGTAAAATAACAGGAAGATGAATAAAGTAGCGCTGATTGCGGGTTCCAGCGGATTGACGGGCGGTTTTTTATTGAAGATATTGTTGGAAGCACCGGAGTACCGGGAAGTGATTGCGTATGTAAGAAAGCGTTCAGGAATACAGCATCCTAAGTTGAGGGAGGTGGTGATGGATTGGGAAAAATTAGATGCGCCGGTTCCGGCGGATGATGTGTTTTGTTGTTTGGGAACTACCATCAAGAAAGCCGGTTCGCAGGAAGCATTCAGGCGGGTGGACTATGAATATCCGCTGCATTTGGCGGAACTGCAATTGCAGGGCGGGTCGCAGCAATTTTTATTGGTATCAGCCATTGGTGCGGATGCAAGTTCAAGTATTTTTTACAGCCGGGTGAAGGGTGAGTTGGAAGATGCACTTCAAAAACTTGGGTACAAAAGATTACATATTTTTCAACCATCTTTTATTGCCGGGCCACGGAAGGAAAAACGGGTTGGTGAGCGCATTGGACTAGCCATCTTTTCTTTCATTTCTCCGCTCTTTATCGGACCGCTGAAAAAGTATGCACCTATTGCTGCAGAACACATTGCCCGTGCGATGTATCTCTCGGCCCAGAAAAACACTGCGGGATGTACTATCTATGATTCTGCAGAAACGGATGTTTTGGGGAGATGATTGAATGCTATTCTTTGCATAGGTCCTTGACGTGCATGTCAGTAAGTGCGCGCCTCCGGTTCAAGACTAGGCTAAAAAAATATTTTAATTACAAAGCGACTAAAATAAAAGTGATTAGATACTGCCTATTTGTTATTGCACTTTTCAACGCGTTGGCCTGCCTTTCCCAGTCCAAGTCAAAAGAATTTCTATCCTATTTTTTGAACGATTACCTGCCGGCAAAAAATATTCAAAAAATCAATGACAAAAGCGTTCATTCGGTTTTTGCCAAACGTTACAATACTCTAATCAAGAGATTAGAATCTATACTAAAAACAGATAGTTGCAAGGAAATAAGAAGTAACACAAAGAAATACATAGAACATTTGCGGTCAACAGAAATAAGGGAAAATTATAACGAATGGTTCCCGCCGAATCAGCTATTTGCGGTAGATTCATTCTATGCTGCAGATTCAATTGACGTAATTAATGTAAAAGAATATATCAAAGCAATTCAAGACTCGCAAAAAGTTGTGACTAATAATAAACCAGTAGCAACGATTACCCATCAGGATACAATACTTTCAGAACTAAGACTCAAGCATCATAATTCGTTCTTTAAAGCATTTAACTTTATTGAACGATCTATAGAGATAACAGTTCCATATTTTTTTAATGATCAGACCAGTTGTTTACTCACCTATGTGCGTCACATGAATTATTGGCCTGAAGCTAAAGTGCTTCTCTTTGAAAAATCAGGAGGGATTTG
>DAIMYK010000217.1:0-3766 GCA_036734525.1 Sediminibacterium sp.
TAGGACCCACTATTGCCGGAGACCCGGTCAGTCGCGGATCAGGTGTCATTTCCTTTGTGGCCAAATACCTCAGCGGGGTAGATGGCATGGGGGCTTCCGGAAGAGGTGCACATGCCCCCGGAGAAACCATCAACCTCAAGGAATTTCCCATCCTGATACAGCGGGCTGCACTGGTGATGCATCGTCTCATCAACAACTAACCGTCATCTGTTGTTAAAATACTGCAGGCGTGTCTCAGAAAGAAATATTGTTACTTATTCATTCCTGAAAACCACTACCCCATCGAAGGCATCTACCAAAACCTTCTTGGTCTGATCGATTTCACCCGATAGTAATTTCTTGCTGAGGGCATTCACGATCTGCTTTTGAATTAACCGCTTCAAGGGTCTTGCGCCGAATTGAGGATCGAATCCCTGATCAGCCAATAACTCAATGAGGTAATCAGAGAAAGCTAATTCCACATGATTATGTGCCGTCATGCGAGCCAGGTCTTCCAATTGTATCTTGACAATATCCAATATCTGTCCGCGCAGCAATGGACGGAACATAATGATCTCATCTACCCGATTTAAAAATTCAGGGCGAATTGTTTGACGCAAAAGATTCATCACATCTACTTTGGCGCGATCGGTTGCCTCTTCAACTGTATTTTCATTCACTCCATCAAAAGCATCTTGTATCAGGTGGCTTCCAATGTTGCTGGTCATGATGATGATGGTATTTTTAAAATTCACCACACGACCCTTGTTATCGGTCAGCCTTCCATCATCCAGTACCTGCAACAACACATTCCAGACATCGGGGTGTGCTTTTTCAATCTCATCGAGCAAAACAACACTATAGGGCTTGCGGCGTACTGCTTCCGTAAGCTGTCCACCCTCATCATAACCTACATATCCGGGAGGTGCACCGACCAATCGGGAGACTGTATGTTTTTCCTGGTACTCACTCATGTCGATGCGGGTCATCATGCTTTCATCATCGAATAGATACTCTGCCAGGGCTTTGGCCAATTCCGTTTTTCCCACACCTGTGGTGCCCAGAAATATAAATGAACCGATGGGTTTGCGTGGATCCTGTAAGCCGGCACGACTTCTCCTTATAGCATCAGCCACTGCTGTGATCGCTTCTTCCTGTCCGACTACCCTCTTGTGCAATTCATCTTCGAGGTGCAGCAATTTTTCTCTTTCACCCTGCAACATTTTTGCTACGGGTATGCCGGTGGCCTTCGCTACATTTTCAGCAATATCTTCAGCATCCACTTCCTCTTTCAACAGCCGCTTTTCAGTGGTGGAAGCGATGGTAGCAGTTAACTGTTGGATGGTTGCTTCCTGCTCTTTGATCTTGCCATAGCGTATCTCAGCTACTTTACCATAGTCACCGTTTCTTTCTGCCTGGTCGGCCTGCAATTTCAATTCCTCGATGGATGCCTTGGCATTCTGTACTTTTTCTACCAACTCTTTTTCCTGTTTCCACCTTGCCTTCAAAGTATCTCTTTCAACTGCCAGGTTGCTGATCTCCACATTCAGTTCTTTCAGTTTCACTTCATCGTTTTCACGTTTGATGGCTTCGCGTTCAATTTCCAATTGACGGATCTGACGTTCCAGTTGATCGAGCTCTTCCGGCATGGAATTCATTTCCAGGCGCAGCCGGGCGGCACTTTCATCGATCAGGTCTATCGCTTTATCGGGAAGAAACCGATCGGTCATGTAGCGAGAAGACAATTCAACAGCCGCGATGATGGCTTCATCCTTGATGCGCACATGGTGGTGTGTTTCGTAGCGATCTTTGAGTCCACGCAGAATTGATACTGCATCTTCATGAGAAGGTTCATCTATCATTACTTTCTGGAATCTTCTCTCGAGTGCCTTGTCTTTTTCAAAATATTTCTGGTACTCATTTAATGTGGTAGCACCGATGGCTCTGAGTTCACCTCTTGCCAGCGCAGGCTTCAAAATATTGGCTGCATCCATGGCTCCTTCTCGCCCACCCGCACCGATCAACGTATGTATCTCATCGATGAAGAGTATGATCTCTCCCTCGCTCGTACTTACTTCCTTCACAACTCCTTTCAGTCGCTCTTCAAATTCTCCCTTGTATTTGGCACCTGCGATCAACTGTCCCATGTCAAGTGCAAAAATAGTTTTAGAACGGAGGTTATCGGGCACATCACCATTGATGATGCGCATGGCAAGTCCTTCCACAATAGCAGTCTTACCTACACCCGGCTCACCTACCAGAATAGGATTGTTCTTGGTTCTGCGGGTGAGAATATGCAGGGTTCTGCGAATCTCCTCATCCCGGCCAATTACAGGGTCCAACTTTCCCTGACGGGCAAAGTCGTTGAGGTTCTTCGCATATTTGTTCAGCATGTTGTACTGAGTCTCTTGTGTTTGCGACTGGATAGTTTCTCCTTTGCGCAAATCACGGATGGCAGTTATCAATCCCTTTTCTGTTAACCCTGCTGCTTTCAATGCTGCAGCCACGTCATCATTCACTTGCAACAAGGCAAGCAAGAGGTGTTCCATGCTCACGAATTCGTCTTTGAATTCTTTTAGGTTATTGACAGCTTTGAGAAAAACATTTCCCAAATCACGACCTACCTGCTGGGCAGGCTCACCCGATGTGATGCGGGGCAATTTCTGTAAACTCTCCGCCAGTTTGGTTTCGAGCAAACGAACGTTGACATTGTTGCGTTTCATCAGGTAGTGAACCGGACTATCCTGGTCGTTGAGCAGGGCTTTCAATAGGTGCGCTGTCTCTATGGTTGGATTGGTTCCGGCATAGGCCAGTTGCTGTGCCGCCTGAATGGTTTCCTGTGCCTTGATGGTGTACTGGTTCAGATTCATAGTATAAAGTTATGGTTGCTAGTTGGGTGTTCCTACCCTCAGAAGTTGCTATCAATTTTGATCATTTTTTAGCAGCAGTTCCGGGGGTACGATCCGTTAACTTGCGGTATCTTTATCACGGCATCAAAACTGTATCCAATTCAATTATTCGGTAACTATGTCTGAAATCTCCCGCTATAACTGCACAAAAGTCAGTCTTACAGCGCTTTTGCTGTTATTTTTTCAGTCCCTTACTGCCCAACAATTTGCCGATCCGGTCTTGCAATTTGAACGTTCCGGGAAGGAATTGGGAAGTCATGCTGTTTTAGCGATCGTTCAACCCGGAAAACCGGTATTCATCAAAACGATTGGTGAGATGACGGCGAAAGACCAGGCACCACTGGGTAGCATCAGTCAGTGGCTGACCACCGCACTTGTTTTAAGTTATGTGGATGCGGGCAAGATCAGTCTGAATGATAAAGTGAGTCAGTACATTCCTGTATTTACGAAGTATGCCAAAGGATATATCACCATCAAAGATTGCCTCACTCATTTTACCGGTATTGAAGGTGAGCCCGTAAAAATGTCTTCGTTTGATAAAAACAGTAAGTTTTCTATGTTGCAGGAAGAGGTAGAAACCTTTGCCACCAAAAGAGAAATTAAAGCCAATCCTTCTACTGAGTTTCGGTACAGTCAGGTGGGATTGAATTTAGCAGCAAGGGTGCTGGAAGTGATTACCAAACGTGGTTTCGAACAATTGATGGCAGAAAAAATTACTCGTCCGCTGATGATGCGCAGCACCAGCGTCAGCAGTTTCGGTGCGGTCAATCCATCCGGGGGTGCGATTGGTTCTGCGAATGACCTGAGTAATTTTCTCACCATGTTGTTGAACAAGGGCTTGTTCAATGGTAAAAGAATATTGAGTGAGGGTGCCATAG
>DAIMYK010000218.1:0-3761 GCA_036734525.1 Sediminibacterium sp.
ACTACCAGGGCTCTCGATAACCAGGATGAAAAACGCAATCGGGCTGATTTTGCACTTTGGAAAAAAGCACCTGCCGAACACATCATGCGCTGGCAGAGTCCCTGGGGTGAAGGTTTTCCCGGATGGCACATCGAATGTTCTGCCATGAGTTCTAAATACCTCGGAACAGAATTCGATATACACGGGGGTGGTATGGATCTGCAATTTCCCCACCATGAGTGCGAGATTGCACAGAGTACAGTCGCCAATCATGTTCTGCCTGCCCGCTACTGGGTACACAATAATATGATCACCATCAACGGCAAGAAGATGGGGAAGAGTTACAACAATGTAATTAAGCTATCGGAACTGTTTTCCGGTAGTCATCCTTTACTTGAACAGGCCTACTCTCCTGTTACCGTGCGTTTCTTCATATTACAGAGCCATTACCGAGGCACCCTTGATTTTAGTAATGAGGCGTTGCAGGCAGCTGAGAAAGCATTTCGGCGTCTTTGGGAATCGTATCAATGGTTGTTAAAGCAGGGAGGTCAAAAGACTTCGCTCGCTTCCCAGGCAAGCCTTGCACCGAAAATTCAGCAGTTACTCCAGGAGATGGATGAATTCATGAATGATGATCTCAATACTGCCAAAGTACTGGCAAATCTTTTCGAGTTATCTTCTATTATCAATTCTTTGAAAGATGGTCATTTAGCTGTTGATGCTGTTGATGCAGATACACTGGTTGCCATGAAGCAGCAAATGAAGAGGTTCCTGGAAGATATTTTCGGATTGCAACAAGAGCAGGAAACGAGTGGTGGTAAATTAGATGGTGTATTGCAGTTATTAATAGATATCCGTAAAGACGCCAAGGCAAAGAAAGATTTTGTTACCAGTGATAAGATTCGGCAGGAGCTTGCACGCCTGGGTGTACAGCTGAAAGATGAAAAAGACGGTGGCGTTAGCTATCAGTTGTCTTGATTCAACAGCATCAATGGGAGCAATCATCGCTGTGCGCATGGTTGTGAACCCTACACAGACGATAGTTCAGCCAATGAGCAGCTACAATACAAATAACTGCCGGTATCAGTAGATAGATCGGTTCCAGCAGCAGTATAAGCCGGATGGCCAATAAAAAAATTCCTGTGAGGAAGAGCACATAAGGCCATTTGTTGTGGTGGTGCTTTTTCCAGCCGTGAGACAGAGAGTAGCTTCCAATCGCTAGGGCAAGTGCCAACATGACCCATTCGATGGTAATATTGTGTATGATATTGATACCCAGAAGAGGAAGACTGGAAAAAAACAAGGGGAGAAGGGCGCAATGAATGGCACAGGCAAGGGTCGCTCCAATTCCAAGTGCATCCCAATTGATTTTAAACCTCATATTGCAAAGATAATCAATTGCAACTTCGTTGCAAAAACTTTGCAGTGAACCAATGAGGCAGTCAAATGATTCGTAACTTTGCAACTATGTCAAATAAATTGCTTCGATACGTTATATTTTTTGCAGCCCTGCTGGCAGTTTTTTATTATATAGTTTTCAGGGGAACAGATAACTGGAAATCCAAGCCGGCTGTCATCAGCTATGTTAAGCCTTTTAGTTTTACGACACAGGATGGGCAACCATTTACTGATAAGGACATGTTGGGAAAAGTGTCGGTAGTCGAATTTTTCTTCACTACCTGCCGTGGTATTTGTCCCAAAATGAACAACAACATGATGAAGATCAGCAAGGAAATGGCAGGGGAGCCCGATTTTATGATTGTAGCTCATACCTGTGATCCGGAGAGGGATTCGGTTGCACGACTAAAAGTATATGCTGATTCTTTACAAATTAATACCCAACAGTGGGTGATGTTGACGGGAAGGAAGGATAGTCTCTACCAGATGGCAAGGTCATCTTATTTGCTGGATGACCCCAAGAACAATGTTGAGAAAATAGAAGACCAGTTTCTGCATACGCAGTTTTTTGCTTTGGTTGATCGGGAAGGAAAAGTACGCGGACAGATTTACGATGGCCTGAAAGAACCGGATCTTGAGCGGTTGCGCAGGGATATTCAACGGTTGTTGAAGGAGGGTCGGTAGCCCGGAGCCAAAGTTTATATCACGAGAAAACAACAATATGTTACAAGTAATTGATACACTTAAGAGAAGTCAGCTTAACATTACCGATAGCAGAAAAAAAATTTTGCAGCTGTTCATGGAATCCGATGGAGCGCTGGCGCACATGGATATAGAAACTAACATCGGTGATGATTTTGACAGGGTAACAATTTATCGAACACTTCAGATTTTTGTTGAAAAAGGAATATTGCATACCATTCCTTCCCCCGATAATTCCATCCGGTATGCTTTGTGTCGGGAGGCTTGTAGTGGTGGTACGCACCAGGACAATCACATTCATTTCTTGTGTGATGTATGTGGCATGACTTACTGTCTCGATCATCTTCCGGTACCTGCTATTCGATTGCCAAAAGGGTTTAGTACCAATAGAACAGATGTCTTAGCCAGCGGAGTCTGCAATAAATGCAGTACACCATCGAAAAAATAAAGTAAGCGTATGATACTTGTTACGGGTGGTACCGGCCTTTTAGGGTCCTGTCTGATCAGACAACTCATTCAGCAGGGGGAGAAGGTGAGGGCTCTTTACCGATCTGCCATTCCCGGCTTCGAGGGCTCCGACAAGGTAGAATGGATGACAGGGGATATCCTGGATGTGCCAAGTTTAGAGGAAGCCATGCAAGGAGTTGCTAAAGTATATCACTGTGCAGCAATAGTTTCATTCCATCCTTCCCGCAAAGCGGATATGCACCGTGTTAATGTGCAGGGAACAGCCAATGTGGTGAATGCTTGTCTGGATGCAGAAGTAAAAAAGTTATTGTTTGTCAGTTCCGTAGCTGCTTTGGGGCGCATTAGGGAAAATGAACCCATTCACGAAGGGAGGAACTGGACACCCGAATCCAGCAACAGCGAATATGGGAAAACCAAATACCTGGCAGAGACAGAAGTGTGGCGCGGAATGGCTGAGGGTTTGACCATTGCTATTGTAAATCCGGTGATTATTCTTGGTGCGGGCAACTGGAATAGTGGTTCTTCCAAAATATTTCAATCTGCATATAATGAGTTTCCCTGGTATACCGGGGGCAGCAGTGGTTTTGTAGATGTGGAAGA
The DNA here is from genome assembly GCA_036734525.1 of Sediminibacterium sp. Classification (GTDB taxonomy): domain Bacteria; phylum Bacteroidota; class Bacteroidia; order Chitinophagales; family Chitinophagaceae; genus Sediminibacterium. Next base: position 3,148 of record DAIMYK010000218.1, read on the forward strand.
TGTGGCTAGGGCAATGGTGCTATTGATGAATAGCGATGTTTCAGCGAAGCGGTTCATCATTAGTGCAGAGAACAGAGCATATAGAGAAGTCTTTCATCTGATAGCAAGTTCTTTTCACAAGAGGCCACCCCATCGCGCAGTGAGCAAGTGGTTGAGTGAACTGGTATGGCGTTGGGAAGCAGTAAAAGCAATGTTTACAGGAGAAGATCCTTTACTTACGCGCGAAACAGCGGCTACTGCGCGTGCCCGCGTTACATTCAATAATAGTAGTTTTTTGAAGGCCTTTCCGGAATTCAGGTATACTCCGCTGGAACTATCGATTGAGCGCATCTGCCGTGAATATGAAACCAACCTTCAGCTGAAGCGGGATAACAATTAACCTTCCATTACTTTTTTCCAGAGTTCAGGGATGCGCTTCACCCATACCAGTTCTCTTCTTTTGGTGCCCGCTTCTTCGGCAGGGTAACCCAAATATGTTTTTCCACCTGCCAGCGATGACGGCACTCCGCTTTTAGCTAATACTACTGCATTTGCGCCAATGGTAAGTGTTTTACTTACTCCAACCTGTCCCCACAGAATTACCCCGTCTTCAATAATGGTTCCTCCTGCTATTC
>DAIMYK010000219.1:0-3744 GCA_036734525.1 Sediminibacterium sp.
CGCCATTACCTTCCCCGCCGATCACCGCATCTACGGCTTTCATCTTGGTAACCACATTTACTTCTCCCACAGCACTGGGATGGTATTGTCCGCCCCGTTTTTCAGTGATATCTTTCAAGGCACGGGTGCTGGAAAGATTGCTGACTGTATTGCCTTTTTTCCGGCTCAGCACATAATCGGCTACTGCCACCAGCGTGTATTCTTCCCCAAAAAAACTACCATCTTCACAAACAAAACAGAGGCGATCTACATCCGGGTCAACGGCAATACCAAGATCGGCACCACTGTTTCTCACCGCCATGGATAGTTCTGTCAGGTTACCCGGAAGAGGTTCCGGATTATGAGAAAATCTTCCGTGTACTTCCCCGTGCAACAAACTGATGTTTTCCGGGGCAATGCCGAGTGCTTCCAGTAATGGTGGAACCGAAATCGCACCGGTACTATTGATCACATCGACCACTATTTTGAAATTGGCACGCTGAATGGCTGCTGTATCAACCAGCGGATAAGCCAGGATGGCATCAATGTGCCGGGCAATGGCATCATGGGCGGGAACAATAGTCCCCAGATCCTCAACGCCCGCGAAGACCAGCTTTTCACTGGCAGCAAGTTCCAGCACAGCCGCACCTGCAGCCGCATCGATGAATTCTCCCCGGCTGTTGAGGAGCTTCAACGCATTCCATTCCCTGGGATTGTGACTGGCAGTGATGATGATACCACCTGCTGCCTGCATTTGCACTACTGCCATTTCCACCGAGGTGGTTGTACTAAGGCCGAGATCGATTACTTCCATGCCCAAACACGATAATGTATGCATCACCAGTTGCTGTACCATATTTCCGCTGATGCGGCCATCCCGACCCACCACTACTGTATTTCCTTGGTTCTGACTACCCAACCAGGTGCCAAATGCTGCTGTAAACTTAACCACATCGAGGGGGGTAAGGGCATCACCCGGCTGACCGCCAATGGTTCCCCGTATCCCTGAAATGCTCTTAATCAATGCCATAATAAAAAAATAAAATGGGTGCAAAGGTAACTCTTATTTTTTTGAGGACGAAGACTGTAAATTTGCGGACAATGATAACTCCTAACTGGTTCGAAGATTGGTTCAATTCCCCCTATTACCATCAATTATACAAACACAGGGATGAGCAGGAAGCTGAAATGTTCCTGCGCCAGCTGATGGCATACCTGAAACCGGCTCCCGGTGCCCGGATGATCGACTGGGCATGCGGCAAAGGAAGGCATTGCAAAGTATTGAATGAAATGGGTTTTGATGTAACCGGCGTCGATTTGTCCGAAGCCTCCATTCGGGAAGCACTGCAAGAGGAAAATGAAACCCTCCATTTTTACCAGCACGACATGCGTATGCCCTTTCGCATCAACTACTATGCCTATGCCCTGAACATGTTCACCAGCTTTGGCTATTTCCCTACACAGCGGGAACACGATAGCGCCATACATAGCATGTCGGTTGGCTTGCGCAAGGGTGGTACCCTGGTGATGGATTATATCAATGTGAAAAAAGCCTCCCTCGAATAGCCACAATCGTATCAGCAGAAAGAGTCCGATTGGCTGGTTTTCCAAATTGCCAAATGGCAGGATGAAAAGCATATTTTCAAACAGATACAGGTGGCCGATGCACCCGGAAGTACCCTGCGGCATCTCTTTACAGAACGGGTTGCGAAATTCACCTTGAACGATTTTTCAGACATGATGGGATACCAGGGCTTGCAGATCAGAGAGATTTTTGGCGATTATCACCTGGCACCCTTTGATGCAGCCCATTCACCACGCCTGATCATCATTGCTGACAAGGTCAAATGAGTTGGAGGGAAGTATTGCCTTTTGCCATCGGCTATGAACAGCCATCACTATGTACTATCTTTACACCGTGATATCCCCTGCACCCCTAACTTCAATCTGGTTACAGATCATGCCCACCTGGCTGGACAAGATCGACAGGGACTTGTTTCTTTTTATCAATGGAACAGCCACCCACCCCGTTGCAGATGCCATAGTACCATGGTGGCGGGAATCGATTACCTGGACACCCGTATACATTTTTTTACTTCTCTTCGCCATCATCAACTACAAGAAAGATGCATTGCCCTGGATTGCAATGGCTTTGGCAACTATTTTACTCAGTGATCAGATCAGCAGCTCGGTGGTGAAACCCCTCTTCGCCCGATTAAGACCCTGTAATGATCCCGATCTCAGAGAGCAGGTGCGTCTCTTGCTGGATGGTTGCGGTGCAGGTTTTAGCTTCACCTCCTCCCATGCTACCAATCACTTTGCCCTGGCAACTTTTCTAACTGTGACGTTGAGGCAATGGGTTGGAAAATATACCTGGGTGCTTTACCTATGGGCTGCATCCATTGGATATGCACAGATTTATGCCGGTGTTCACTATCCATTTGATATATTCGGAGGTGCCCTGCTGGGAACCGGAATCGGATGGCTGACAGGACAATTTTATCAAAAAAAATTAGGACCACTTTCACTTCAAACCCAGGCAACATGAATAGTAGAGCAGCCTTTCACGGATTGCTGTTGATATGTTTTTTGGGCTGGATGGCCGGCTTCATCTGGGTGCCCATCATGGACATCGATGCCAGCCAATATGCCAGCATGAGCCGCGAAATGCTGGAACGCAAAAGTTTTCTACAAGTTTATGATGTCGGCAAAGATTATCTCGATAAGCCACCCATGTTATTTTGGCTGTCTGCTCTCTCCATGTGGATCTTCGGTCCCTCACTGTGGGCATTTCGTCTTCCCTCCTTATTATTTGCCATACTTTCTGTAGTCGCAACTTATCAGATCGCCCGCCAATATTACAACCAGCCCATTGCCCGCCTGAGTGCAGTTGTACTTGCATCCTGCCAGGCATTGTTTCTCATCACACACGATGTACGTTGTGATACCATGCTAATGGGTTGGGTGGCACTCAGCATCTGGCAACTGATACTCTGGTACAAAAGTCAACAAATTCGTTACCTGATCATCGCTGCTGTTGCGATTGCAGGGGGTATGCTCACCAAAGGCCCCATTGCGCTCTTCGTTCCGGCATTTGCCTTTGCCCCACACTTTATTCTACAACGCAACTGGAAACCCTTTTTTCAAAAAGAATACCTGCTGGTGATTCAGATCATCGCTATATGTCTCGTGCCCATGAGCATTGGCCTCTACCAACAGTTCGATCTGCAGCCGGGAAAACTGATCAACGGAATTCCCATAACATCCGGATTGCGCTTTTATTTCTGGACACAGAGTTTTGGAAGGTTTACCGGTGAGAATTTCTTTCATGAGATGAGTTATTTTGGTTTTCTTTTTGAAAATATGCTCTGGAGCTTTCTGCCCTGGATCGTAGTTTTCTCCATCGCCCTGGTTGTTCGGGTATATCAGCTGATCTTACAAAAGGGAAAGATCTCGCAGGAACAGGAATGGTTTACTGCAGGTGGATTCATTGTAACCTACCTCGTACTTTCCAGAAATCAGTACCAGTTCCCTCACTACATTATTGATGTCTTTCAGCAGGCGGCAATTGTTACCGGACAGTTCCTGTTTCAGTTGTTCAACCAGGAATCGATGCAGCGTTTCAAAAAATACCTGAACTATTTCCATGTTTTTTTATTTTCCCTGCTCTGGATTGTTTTAAATGTTCTCCTTTGGTGGGCATTCCCCACAACTGCCCTTTGGTTTTAACTTTTGGCTGCATTCGCCTTGCCGTTTATGTTGCTG
>DAIMYK010000220.1:0-3734 GCA_036734525.1 Sediminibacterium sp.
AATACATCAGCCATGGTAGCAGCTTTTTCTGCAAGGACTGATTGGGGAAACAAACGGCTGATGTCTTTGAGTCGCTGAATTGCCACACTATCTTGTTTTACTTTTGTATAATAGATGGCTTCTATATACAGCATCTGTGGAGGCCAGTAGGAATTGCCCAGGTCTTTTTCAGCTTTCAATTTTTCTTCCTTCGCCCGATCAAATTCACCTTCGATGAATAGATTGTATATATTCTCATAGCGCAGCGTGGCAGGAGCCTTCGTTTTGGGAAGACTGCCGTGCCGAAGTTGTTGCGACAGTTTCCCGCCGGGATATTCTTGTAACAAGCGCTTTGCCATGATTTCAGCTGCAGCATTGTTCCCCATTTTTTTATAGCAATAACTTAGGTGGAATAGGGCGGGTTCAGCTTCACTGCTTTCAGGAAAGCGTTTCAGAATCAATTCATAAATTTCAATCGCAGAAGGATAGTCCTCCAGCTGGTTTTGAAAGGTCAGTGCATTGTCCAAAAGTGCTTTGAGTAGTCTGCCATTCGATTCTCCCATTTTTAAATCATCGAGTGGAATATTTTTGAACAGCGACTCCGGTGTAATGTCTTTGTCTTCCGTAACAGCATTTGTCACTACCATGCCCGGCTGCGGCTCGTTCGTGGCAGTAACCCTGTTCAGGGTTCTGTTCACCATGCTTTGTCTTCTCCAATTGTCAACATTCGGCCTGCTGCCCCACTTGTTCTTGAATTCATTGTTTCCCTTGCTGCGTAAGTTGGCATTTAAAAAATAAAACTCTCCGGAAGCCGCTGAGGTGAAAACTGTCTGATTGCTCATGGGATTGCTAATGCCTCCCGGGTCATTCACCGGTAAATCTTTTAATCCTTTTTCCTTGCGAAGCTGCCTCCATACTTTCCTTACAATGATGGCTCTTTCCTCGGCTGTCATGCCCGCCAGCATTTGAAGACTATCTTCTGTTTGAATAATTTCCTGATTGGCGGCAATGATTTTCAACGCAGGTTTTCTTTCAGCTACCCGCTTTGCATCACCCGGATCCGCGATCGGTAATCGCAAACTGTCATAACAGGCCAGTGCCTGACCATAATTCTTCCTGAGGTAATGTAAATCTGCCAGTTGCAGAAAACTTTTATCCCGCTGTTGATCGTTTTGGTTGGATGCGGCAATACTTTTTTGCAAAAGTTCGATGGCACCCGGCCAGTTTTTTTGTTTGATCTGCAATTGTGCTGCTGCGTAGTAGATGATGTCGCGGTTGCTCTCGTATTTGTCCCTTTTGGCCATTTTCAACAGCTCCTCCAGGTTTTGCTGAATGGCATTGTTTTGTGTACTGGCAGCTAAACTGGCAACTTCCAGGCGGGCGTATATTTCCAGCAGAGGATCATGGGTTTCTTTGATAGCCCTGTTGAACCAGGAGACTGCTTCACCATTGATCTTCGCCAGGGCAAACATTTGTCCGCACAAGTAGGCTGTTCGGTCGAAATCGGGTCGGCTTGGGTTGAGTTGCAATGATTGAGCGAGTTCACGCGCAGCAGTCTCCCAAATACCCTGTTTGTAGGCAACATAGGCAGCAATCTCGTACAGCATGGGTTGCAGGCGTGGGGGAAATTGTGGGTCTTTGCGCAAAAGTTCCAGCAGTGTAGCAGCTTCAACATAATTTTCCTGCTCAACGTGGTTGCGTGCCTGCCACAAAAAACTTTCATTCCTGCTGGGGGGCTTGCTGATGATTTTCTTCCACCAGCTTTTGTTTTCCCGCGTAGCGATGGTAAATACTCCGTTCGTATTGCTGGCATTGCTACCGATGGGCACATCATACCCGTCATCTTTGGGGGCGAAAGCATAGTTGATGTACTGGAATACAACAGCAGCTGAATCGTAATGTTGTTGCAACAGATAGGCACGACCCATCAGTAGGTATAGTTTATCTACCCAATCACTGCGTAAGTCGTGCAGGAGAATTCCTGCAGTACATTTATAAATGATGCTATCCAACAGAGGATCTCCGGCGGTTTCATTCAATTCGTAAGGATAGAAGGAGAGGAGTCGGGTATAATCATCCGGTTTAGCAGCCCCGGCTCTTTCTTCAATATCCATCATCAATTGGTTGGCATTGAAATGATAGTTGAACCGGGTAACTGTATTGTTATACACCCGGCGGGGAAAGGTGAATTTCTTGTTGCCGGTTAGTTCTGAACCCAAAGATCTGTTTTCGAAAGTGGCTGGCTTGGGTATCTCGATGGTAGTATTGGGTTGTGCCAGCGAAAGCATTGGGAAACCCAGTATCATGGCTGCGCCCAATATCCGACGGATTCCTGCCGCCGGAAAAGAAAACCAGAATGTTGAATTCGAGCACATAGCCGTGCTTAAAAATACGTTTATTTCTTGGGGTGAAGCAATGAAAAAGACTTCTTCTTTGTACCTTTAACCAGTTTTTATCAAATGGCAACCGGCGAATTCAACAACTCACTCAACCGCCTCCGGAATAATTACCGGCTGGTAGTACTCAATGATGATACCTATGAGGAGGTGGTGACTTTTCGGTTGTCCCGTCTGAGTGTTTACATTGGTTTGAGTACCATCTTTGTTTTGCTGGTCGGTCTCACCATTGCTTTGATTGCTTTCACCCCATTGAAATATTATATTCCCGGTTATGGCACAAGAGAGAGCCGCACAGCTTTGCAGGTACTCAAATTGCGTACCGATTCTCTGGAAAGGGCCATCCGTTACCGCGATCAATACCTGGATGGTGTTAAGAAAGCTCTCTCCGGTTCCGGCACAGTAGTGCTGGATACTACTTCACTGGAGGTGCCCAATAAAGAGGCTTCCATAGACTAATGTAAATACATGAAAAAAAGTTTATTCGGTCTATTGCTTCCCTTATTGATTGCGGCGATTGTAATCGCTACCCTTACAGCTGCAGGAAGTGCATGGTTATTGAATAAAAAGATTGATCCAATGGTAGTGCAGGCTGCCAATATCATACTTCTGATCACCAGTTGCCTGAACATTTTTTTTCAAAAGACCAATCTGCAGAAACCCAATCCGCAGGCGGTGATGAGAGGAATCATCGGTGCAACGATGGTCAAATTATTTTTTCTGGCATCCCTCGTTCTGATTTATATCATAGCCGCCGGTGAGAAGCGAAGTGTATATGCAGTTATTGTATCCATGGGGTGCTACATAGTCTATTCCTGGTTGGAGACACGCATATCCCTGCGATTGAAATCAGAAAAGTAATGCCTTCATCAGAACACCCCTTACAGGCACTGGCTGAATTTCTGCCGGATAGAAGTTTTGATCAAGTGGCGGCATTGCTACATCAATACAAAGTACACCTGACCATTACCCGAAAAAGAAAATCAGTGCTGGGTGATTACCGCCATGCTGCTGCCAATGCCAACCACCGGATCAGTGTCAATGGCAACCTGAATAAGTATGAATTCCTGATCACTCTCTTACATGAACTGGCACACCTGCTAACATTTGAAAAATTCGGTCATCGGGTTGAGCCCCATGGTAAGGAATGGAAACAGGAATACAGCAGGTTGTTGGTTCAATTCGTTTCACAGTCTATTTTCCCCGCTGATATTACCAGGGCATTGCAGGCATCCATCCGCAACCCGGCAGCAACTGCTAATGGGGAAACAGAATTGTTACGGGCACTGCGTGCTTACAATGTACACCTGCGTGCCGGATTTATTCTGGTCGATGAGTTGGAGGAAGGAGCATTTTTTG
>DAIMYK010000221.1:0-3723 GCA_036734525.1 Sediminibacterium sp.
CAGAATTCGGGGTACTACATTGCTACCCTTGAATTGAGCTGCCTTATTGATCTTGGCACCCCCGTCATTGGCCCAGATTCAGGCGTTGAGTCCGGCATGTACGACCAAATACAAAATCAGAAAAACACCGGTTAAGCCCATCACCAGTTTTTTACCAACCGAGGAAGTGAACGCTTTTTTGAAGTCCATAATGTTGCGTATTTACAATTGCTCGCAAAAATACTACAGGATAGCATGCCTTCATCTTTTCTTCTTTTTTCTTTTTCCACTTTATCACATTTTTTGATAATCCTTGTATCCTGTGCAATTGTATCCCCTCCCTGAATTATTGAACTTAAACAGGTTTTTTACCGCTTACATAATTTTTACCCTGCAACCGGCTGTTGGGTGTATTTTTGCCTCATGATGAAGTTGCTGACTATCTTGTCAACCAGTCTCACTCTGGCAGTGAAGGAATTATTGGCCAATAAACTGCGCACTTTCTTATCACTTTTCGGTATCACCATTGGTATTTTTTGCATTATCGGGGTACTTGCCACCGTGGATAGTCTGGAAAATAAGGTTCAGACCGATCTGAAATCCATCGGCAACAATACCATTTATGTGGACAAATGGAGTTATTCCGGCGGACCTGATTATCCCTGGTGGAAATACATGAACCGTCCTTCCGTTAAATACGAGGAGATGAAGTTTATCCAGGAACGCAGTCAACTCTATGGGGCTGCCTGCTTCGTCGTGAACAAGTCCATTTCTGCCGATTACAAAGACAATATCCTGAGCAACCTCAACTTATATGGTGCAACTGAGGATTTCAATAAAATTCAGACCATTGATATTGTAGAGGGACGTTATCTTTCCTCTGCAGATTTTGAAAGAGGTATTCCTACGGCTGTCATCGGATTTGAAGTGGCAAAGGAATTATATGGTTCCCCTGAAAAAGCTGTTGGCAAATTAATTGGTTACAGCGGTAGAAAATTACAAGTGGAGGGTGTCATCAAGAAGCAAGGACAGAGCATGATTGGTGGAATGGATTTTGATCATGCCGTCATCACTCCTTACCGCTACTTTGCCGGTATTTTTAATCCCGATAACAACAATCCCAACATCATGGTGCAGGCCCGCAAGGGTATTGCAACTGCTGCCTTGCAGGATGAGCTGGTGGGAATCATGCGCCAGGTTCGTCGGTTGAGTCCGCAGCAAGAAGATAACTTTACCTGCAACGATGTTGCCATTTTTGCGGAACAGATATCCAGTTTCTTTGGTCAGGTATCTATGGGCGGCTGGGCTATTGCCGTGCTTAGTCTCATTGTAGGTGCATTTGGCGTGGCGAATATCATGTTCGTAACTGTTCGTGAACGGACCAGTCAGATTGGATTGAAAAAAGCATTGGGTGCCAAAAAACGTACCATATTGACGGAGTTCCTGTTGGAAAGCGCCTTCCTCTGTATCATCGGTGGTTTGATCGGTCTCGGTCTGGTTTGGATATTAACGCTCATATTAGGAGCATTCCTGCCTTTCCCCATATTTATTGCCCCCAACATTATTATGCTGGCATTAGGTATTTGCGTGGTTCTTGGCATTGGATCAGGCATCATCCCGGCATCTATTGCTGCCAAATTGGATCCGGTAGTTGCTATTCGCAGTAAATAATTCCTCCCTCAACAGTTGTACCTTTGTCCCCTCATTAGGTATTTATGTCTGTTACCATTCTGGCCATTGAATCTTCCTGTGATGAAACAGCAGCAGCTGTTGCCGGAGACGGACGTATCCTCTCTAATTTCATCGCCAACCAGACCATTCACGAAAAATATGGCGGGGTTGTTCCGGAATTAGCCAGTCGGGCGCACATGCAGCACATTGTTCCGGTAGTACACCGCGCTTTGGAGGTGGCATTTCCCGAAATATCCCCGGCTGAAGCATTGCAGAAAATTGATGCGTTTGCATTTACTGCTGCTCCCGGTTTGATAGGAAGTCTGCTCGTTGGTGCACAGTTCGCAAAATCACTAGCACTCTCTCTGAATAAGCCCTTGCTGGCAGTGCATCACATGCAGGCACATGTACTTGCCAACCTGTTGGGAGATCAACCACCCTCTTTCCCTTTTCTCTGCCTAACAGTTAGTGGGGGTCATACACAACTGGTCTTGGCAAAGGCGCCGCTGGACTTAGAGATATTGGGTGAAACCATCGATGATGCAGCAGGGGAGGCTTTTGATAAAATTGCTAAGTTGTTGGGCTTGCCTTATCCCGGGGGACCACTGCGTGATCAGTATGCCCGAAGTGGAAATCCGCATGCTTTCAGTTTTGCACAACCGAGGGTGCCCGGATTAAACTTTTCTTTCAGTGGCTTGAAAACTTCTGTTTTATATTTTCTGCAAAAGCAGCCGGCTGATTTTATAGAAAAAAACCTCGCAGATCTTTGTGCTTCGGTGCAGCATACCATTGTCTCCATGCTCCTGAGAAACCTGAAAAAAGCTGTTGAACAGACTGGTGTTAAGGAAGTATGCATAGCAGGAGGCGTGAGTGCGAATAGTGCCTTGAGAAAGACCCTACAAGATACGGGTGCATCTCTCGGATGGAGGACACATATTCCCGATTTTGCCTACTGTACTGACAATGCCGCGATGATTGCTATTACAGGGTATTACCAGTATTTGAACAACCAATTCGCTAATTATGCTACACCCGTTCAGGCGGTAAGTGATTGGTCGGTAACATCAGCCCATTAGGAATAGATCTTCCACTTGTCGATTTTAATTTTCTCCGTAGGGTTCATCATGTAGGAAACCAGGTTGTTGTTTTTCAATATTTCAACAACACGAAATCCACGGTAAGGTGTTCCCCAATTTCCGCCAACATGGGCATCGATGATATAGGGTATGGCTGCTTCGGTTCTAATTCCATCCTGGTCGAGTTCGTGACCATGAAAGACAGCCCGGATATTGGGATATTTTCTCACCAGATCAAAGAATGCCGGTGTATCAACTGAATTTTTTGTCCAGGGGGCCTGGGGAATGTGGAGGAAAAGAAACACATGTTTCGATTTGGAAGATCTATCCAGCTGTTGCTTCAGCCATTCTAAATTAGGAGAGAGATATTCACCCTTTTGATTGCTGGTATCTGCTAAGATCAGCGTTGCCTGCTGCTGCTGAACGGTGTGGTTAAGTGGATATCCAAAAGTATCGATCCACATTTTTCCATCCACCAGATCGTGGTTACCCCGCGTAACATACCAATCCATTCCCAACTGCATGAATTCATTTTTTAGTTGGGAAAGGAAGCTGGAATCATCATGAATCAGGTCGCCATTGAATACACAGAAGGAGAGGGGAAATTCGTTGTGAAACCTGTTCAATTGTTTCAGGATGGTTTGGGTCATTTCCCGGTAGGAAGTATTGGGCTGACCGTAGTGTATGTCGGAAGCTACTGCAAACCGCCAGAGAACTTGATCCTGCAGATCCGCCACTTCTTGTCCGGTAAGTCTCTGCAGCGAACCTCCCATTACAGCGAGGGTGGCCAGGGATACTTGCCGAATAAAACGACGGCGGGAGAGATCAATCGAAGATTTTTTTTCTTGCATGGGTTATTGGATATGGAGCTATAAAGTTACCAACTTTTCCGAAATGCCTGTTTTTCCACTATAACGGCTTTTGGCCCCTCAATTCAGTAGGTAAGTTGTACTTTTGCGGCCAAATCTGCGGACAGCTATGATTAGTGTAAAAAATG
>DAIMYK010000222.1:0-3668 GCA_036734525.1 Sediminibacterium sp.
AATATTGGTAAATGAATTGGATGAAATGGTTGGCACCATGGAAAAAATGGAAGCCCACCAGAAAGCCATGCTGCACAGGGCTTTTAGCATCTTCATTTTCAATTCTAAGGGTGAATTGCTTTTGCAGCAGCGGGCTGAAGAAAAATATCATTGCGGTGGATTATGGACAAATACCTGTTGCAGCCATCCCCGGCCCGAGGAAGAAACTTCCGCCGCAGCGCAGCGTCGCCTGCAGGAAGAGATGGGCTTTACCACAACTTTGAAAAAAGTATTTGATTTTGTTTACAAGGCACCCTTTGCCAATGGGTTAACCGAGTATGAATTCGATCATGTTTTTTTTGGCAGATATGATGGTGAATTTCAACCTAATCCTCAGGAGGTGGCTGCTGTACGTTATCTCAAGGTAGATACCATACAATCTATGATGGACGAAAAGCCTGATCTTTTCACCCCCTGGTTTCACATCGCATTTCCAAAAATGAAGGATTGGTTAAGTTGGCAGCAAGTAGCATGAACCCTGATAATTCCATGAATGGTGCACGAACCGCAATAATCATTGGTGCGGGAGTCGCCGGATTGGCTACTTCCATCCGTCTGGCTTGTCAGGGTTATCAGGTTCAGGTATTCGAGAAGAATGCTTTTCCCGGAGGTAAGCTGCATCATTTTGAACAGGATGGATTTCATTTTGATGCAGGACCGAGTTTATTCACCCGCCCCCAATTAATAGAAGAATTATTTACACTCGCAGGTGAGCTGATTGAGCCGTATTTCTCTTATGAACGACTGCCGGTCTCCTGTCATTATTTCTATGAAGATGGTACCCAGCTCAATGCCTACGCCGATCGCCAACTTCTGGCACGTGAACTTTCTGAAAAGCATGGTGAAAAAGAAGAAACAGTAATTAACTATTTGAACAATGCCGCCGGCCTTTTCGACAAAGTAGGCAATATTTTTCTGGAACATTCCCTACATGATGGATCAGTTTTCCGGGAAGCATCTGTGAGTTCGGCAATACGTGCAACCCGCTGGCAACATCTGTTTAGTTCCATGCATCGCCTGAATGCCGGTGCTTTCAGTAATCCTAAGACAACACAATTGTTCGATCGCTATGCAACCTATAATGGAAGCAATCCCTATCGGGCTCCCGGTATGCTCAGCATGATCTCACACCTGGAACACAACGAGGGTAGTTTTTATCCGAAGGGCGGCATGATCAGTATTACCCGTGCATTGCATCAACTTGCCTGTAAAAAGGGAGTGCAATTTCATTTTAATACACCCATTAGTAGGATACAAGTACAGGATGGCAGAGCTACCGGTGTATTGGCAGGTGATCAATTTTTTGCTGCCGATGTGGTGGTCAGCAATGTCGATGTGTATTTCACTTATCTCCGGTTACTACAACAACCCGCGCAGGCAGAAAAAATTTTGAAGCAGGAGCGCAGCAGCAGTGCCATGATTTTTTATTGGGGAATACGCAATAGTTTTCCTCAATTATCACTTCACAACATATTTTTTTCTGCGGATTATGAAAAAGAGTTTGACCATTTGTTCCGGTTGAAGACCTTGTTTGAAGATCCTACGGTTTATATCAATATTACTTCCAAATGCGAGCCGGGCAAACAGGCACCCGCCGGTATGGAAAACTGGTTCGTGATGATCAATGTTCCTGCCAATATTGGCCAAAACTGGGAACGCTATCGGCAAGAATCCCGGCAGCGGATCGTGAAAAAGTTAAGTCGACTGCTGGGAGTTGACATAGAATCACTCATCGTTTCGGAATCAGTTGCTGACCCTGTCAGTATTGAGTCCCTCACCGATTCATACCAGGGCTCACTGTATGGCACCAGTTCTAATTCACAGTTGGCAGCCTTTTTACGGCATGCGAATTTCAGTAAACGAATAAAGGGTCTTTACTTTGTGGGTGGTAGTGTGCATCCCGGTGGCGGAATACCGCTATGTCTCAGCAGTGCCGCTATTACTGCCGGTATTATTGCACGCAAGGAAAAGAAATCGGATAATGCCTGATAATTTATATACAAGCAGGATGACCACAGCTCAAAAAAATACGATTGCCACTCTCATTGCACTGGTGGTTCACTTAAGTGGTGCCATTGGGATGCTGTACAGCAGTCATGCTGACTGGTTCATAGGGATGACACCCTATAACCTACTATTGATGCTGATTTTGGTTCTATGGACCCAGGAGGAAGCCAGCCAATCATTTTACTTATTTATGTTTCTATGTATTCTGGTTGGAATTGGAACGGAAATGATCGGTGTCAATACTTCCCTGTTGTTTGGTAGCTACCGCTATGGAACCGCATTGGGAAAGGGATGGCTCGGCGTTCCGTTTCTTATAGGTGTCAACTGGTTTCTGGTGGTATGGTCATCTGCTCAGGCAATGTTGCTCCTGCACAGACAATTACCCGGATTAGCAGACTGGGATTCGGAAAAAGCAGCAAAATGGCTGGCCTGGTCGCTGGTAGTGGATGCTGCCCTACTGGCAACTGCATTTGATTGGCTCCTCGAACCTGTAGCAGTACGTTTGGGTTACTGGAGTTGGGAGAATGGAATTATTCCTCTGTATAATTATGTCTGCTGGTTTGCCATTAGTAGTTTGTTGTTACTGGTTTTTCGGAAGATGAAATTCCGACAGGTCAACCAATTCGCTGTACATTTGTTAATTATACAGTCCTTATTTTTTTTCGCCCTGAGAATATTTTATCATCCATGATTTACGTATTGATAGCATTTTTGACTTTTATTTTGATGGAGCCAATCACCTGGCTGACACATCGTTATGTGATGCATGGATTTCTTTGGTATCTGCACAAAGACCACCACCAGAAAGAAGAAGGGTTTTTTGAAAAGAATGACGCATTCTTTCTCATTTTCGCAATTCCCAGCTGGTTGTGCATCATGTTAGGCAGTATGAACCAGAATTACTGGGTGGTAGGCATCGGCTCAGGTATTGCCATGTATGGTTTTGCTTATTTTGTAGTTCATGAAATCATTATCCACCAGAGGTTCAAGTTGTTTTCCCGCAGCAACAACCGTTACATCAAGGTGATTCGATGGGCGCACAAGATGCACCACAAACACCTTGGAAAAGAAGACGGGGAGAGCTTTGGTATGTTATGGGTAGCCCGCAGGTATTGGGATAAGGTGCGGCAGGATGAGAAGTTGCAAAAAAACTGATTCTAATTTTTTTTATTTATTCCATTGAAAGAACGCTACGACTATATTATTTCCGGTGCGGGATGTGCCGGCATGAGTGTATTGGTGCGCATGTTGGCGGATCCTTTTTTTGAAGAAAAAAAAATCCTGGTACTTGATGCGGCAGAAAAAAATACGAATGACCGAACCTGGTGGTGCTGGGAAAAGGGAACAGGTGTCTTTGAATCCATCGTATCGCATGCCTGGAGCCGGCTGAACTTTTTTTCGGAAGACTATGCCACCAACAGAGAGTTAGCACCATACCGCTATAAGATGATTCGGGGAATCGATCTGTATGATTTTGTAAAAGAAAAGGCAGCACAACATCCCGGCGTCACCTGGCTCAAAGAGCGGGTATCTGCCATTGTTCCCGAAGGTGAAGGAGCTGTGATTGACATTTCAGATAGAAGAGTATCGGCGCAGGTCATTATCAACTGTATTGTGTGGGA
>DAIMYK010000223.1:0-3666 GCA_036734525.1 Sediminibacterium sp.
ATTGTTCACTATTCGTCACCACATCACCTTTGAAGATCTGTGCTGCTACACCGGTACTATAATAAAACCACATGAGGAAGAGACCCGGCCAGGTAAGAAATTGAACTACAGCCAGGCGGCGCATGGGACCGGGCATTTCACGGATGGCCTGGATGATCTCTCGGGCTCCTTTCATTATTCCTCCACCGGAAGATTCTCGGGCTTTGGTTTTCCAATCAGGGTCAGAGGGCGGATATTCCTAGCTGCGGAAAACTGTGTAGAGTACTGCCCCTAAAAAGACTGCAGCACCAATATAAAATGACCACATGATATTTTGTGGAATGCCACCCGCTCCTTTTTCGCGTGAAACATTGAGCCATTTTACCAGCAATCCTGGAAGATACCCTGCTATAAAAGAAGCAGCCCCGATGAACATACTCTGCATGGCATAGCCGTAAGATTGCTGTTTTTCATCCAGGTTGTCGGCAACAAAAGCACGAAAAGGCTCCATGGTGATGTTGATACAGGAGTCCAGTATCCACAGCGTACCTGCTGCCATCCAAACGGCACTCGCATTGGGCATGAAGAGCAATGCCAGCGAACTCAGGATGGCACCAATCAGGAAGAAGGGGCTGCGTCTTCCCAGTGTAGGATGCCAGGTTCTGTCACTAAGATAGCCAACGATAGGTTGCACCAATAATCCGGTCATGGGTGCTGCCAGCCAGAGTCCGGGAATTTCTTCGGGTTTTGCACCGAGGAACTCATAAATAGCACTCATATTACCCATCTGCAGACTCCAGCCGAACTGGATACCAAAAAATCCAAAACACATATTCCAGATCTGCCAAAAACTGAGGGTTTGCTTAGGGCCTGAATAAGCAGTAGACATGAAGGTATATTTTGTATGGTGGGAATTGATTGAATTCTATCAGATCACAAAGCCGTCGGGTAAAACTGCCATCTTCTTCACCACAACGATTCCATCTTTAATCGTGTAAAGACTATGATCTGTGTTACTGAGATGTTTCCCCCCGTTGATGCGTACATCATTGCCAATGCGACAGTTTTTGTCGATGATGGCATCTTTGATATAGCACCTTTCTCCGATTCCTATCTTGGGCAATCCATTGGCCTTGTTTTGTTCCATCTGCTCGAGTGTCTCGTAGTAATCATTACCCATGATATAAGTACTTACTACTGTCGTACCATGCCCAATGCGGGAACGAATACCCACAACACTCTGCTCAATTCTACTGGCGTGAATGATGGATCCTTCCGCGATCAATGTTTTTTCCAACGTAGTTCCGCTGATTTTAGCAGGTGGCAGCATGCGCGCGCGGCTGTATACTGTTCTTGTATTATCAAAAAGATTAAAAGGAGGCAGCTCATCTGTCAAAGACAGATTGGCCTCAAAGAAAGAATGGATATTACCGATGTCTGTCCAGTAACCTTCATACTGAAAGCTGGCGACTTTAAATTTAGAGATGGAATTGGGGATAATCTCCTTGCCAAAATCAGTGGCAGTCGGATGCACCTCATTCAGCAATTCATAGAGTACCTGTTTGCTGAATATGTATATACCCATGGAGGCCAGATAATGTTTCCCTTTTTGGTTCATATCAGCACCTGTATCACTGATCCATTCGGGTAGCAGTTCTTTCTTGGGTTTCTCGATGAAGGAGGTGATCAAATTTTCCTGATTGCTTTTCAGAATACCGAATTCAGGTGCATCGCGCTCATCTACCGGTATGGTTGCTATAGAAATATCCGCACCCATAGAAGTGTGGTTATTCAACATTTCACTGAAATCCATCTGATACAGCTGATCACCACTCAGAATGAGAATGTATTCAAAGTCGAGGTTGGAAATATGCCTCAGTGATTGACGCACGGCATCGGCTGTTCCCTGGAACCAACCCGGATTATCGGGGGTTTGTTCTGCAGCAAGTATATCTACAAAACCTGTGCTGAAGGCACTGAAGTGATAGGTATTCTTGATGTGTTTATTGAGGGAAGCAGAATTGAACTGTGTCAAAACAAACATCCGGTTGATGTGACTATTGATACAATTGCTGATGGGAATGTCTACCAGGCGATACTTACCTGCAATAGGTACTGCTGGTTTGGATCGACTTACTGTCAAGGGAAACAAACGGCTTCCTGCCCCGCCTCCCAGGATCACTGCTACTACTGCTTTGGATATACTCGTCATATGGGCAATTTACTGAAAGTTAACTATATGTTTTCATTTTGTTCACGAGACCTGTTTCAGATCAGGATCGATAGACCTCGTCGTATTGTTGAACCGTATTTTCCCAGCTATGGTCAATCTGCATCATCCTCTCCCGCATTTGACGGAGGAAATCCTTGTCCTGATATACCTGGATAGCCCGGCCGATGGAATAAATGATATCTCCCGCTGTTGCCTGGTCGAATCGGATGCCGAAACCTTCCGGATCGCCCATATCTACAACTGTATCTTTCAATCCACCCGTAGAGCGAACCATGGGTACCGTTCCGTACCGCATGGCATACATTTGATTCAACCCACAGGGCTCTACTCTGCTGGGCATGAGCAGAAAATCGGCACCGGCATACATGAGATGACTCAGCGTTTCATCATAGCCAATAACTGCATTGTAGGTGCCAGAAAAAGGCATGAGCATATCTGTAAGTCTTCCTTCTACCTGGTGTTCGCCACTGCCCAGTATAAGGTAGGAGGCTGTATGTCCGAACTGGTATATAGCCCCGGCAATGGCGTCCGGCAGTAATTCCGCTGCTTTCTCGCCTACAAGTCTGCCGATAAATACGATGAGCGGTTTTTGTTCATCGAAGCCAAATCGGTGACAGAGTAATTTTTTGTTTTTTTCCTTTCCCCCGGTCACAGATCGGATGGTAAAATGATGTTGCAGGTATTTATCTGTGGCAGGGTTCCATACTTCATTGTCGATTCCGTTCAGGATGCCAACGCACTTCCCCCGTTCATATTCAAACAATTTTTCCAATCCATTGGATTGGTATTTCAGTTCATCCAGATAACTCTGACTAACTGTTGTAACCCTATCACAACATTTTACTGCAGAAGCAAGTGGATTGATGTTATTCGCCCATTCCAGCATACC
Organism: Sediminibacterium sp.; assembly: GCA_036734525.1. Lineage (GTDB taxonomy): Bacteria > Bacteroidota > Bacteroidia > Chitinophagales > Chitinophagaceae > Sediminibacterium. Next base: position 3,102 of record DAIMYK010000223.1, read on the forward strand.
TCTTTTCCAAAGGTCCCACCTGGGTATGAAACGACTTTTGTCCCATGTCATCCATCCCTGGTATTGCGCATTGTGGATGGTAAAGATGGTTTTGATGCCTGAAAGTATCTTAAAATCGTAGGCATAACGCATGATGAAGGGAATTAGTCCGGTATGATAGTCGTGTCAGTGAACGACATCGGGACGATGCTCCCAGGATTTCATCCAGGTAAGTGCGGCAATTTGAAAAGCGGTGAAACGCTCCGTATCATCGTCATATCCATAGATCTTTTGCCGATCGAGCAGACCGTTGATGTCTATCAGATAAAGATCGAATCCGAGGGTATTGTGTTTTTCTTTGATTACAGTAAAATCAAAATACCAATTGGCCAGATTGGCATTTCCCTTGAAATCGACTGTCCATTCATGGCTATAAAGGAATGCGGTGCGATACATGGGCATCACCACTTTGGCAATATGGCCGGCTTTGCACTGGTATTTGGGAAGAGCGCCTACCACATCACCTATCCCACCAGCTTTAGCAACCGGATAACATTCAGCACTCAGGTGTACTATTTCCATGAAA
>DAIMYK010000224.1:0-3639 GCA_036734525.1 Sediminibacterium sp.
TATCTGAACCAGCTACCCTGCGGGTTGTATCCTGCAGGAAATGTCTCTTGAAAGCTCTGATGGCAGCAGTTGCGTCGCGCATATCGTAGCCAATGATGCGCAGTGCTTGTAAATGGTTGAATTCCGGAGGAACAGGAGATAGTGTATCGCTATACCAAAGGCCAAAACCACGTGATGCGAGTAATTTCCAGGGAAAGCGAAAATTCGGGTCATTCTTTCGGGTAGGTGCAATATCACCATGCCCGATAAAATGGGCTGCAGGAAGATTGTATTGCTTTTTCAGGTTTCCGAGCAAGCTGAGCAAACTATTGATTTGCAAGCTATCAAAGGGTTCAAATCCTGTATTATCTAACTCGATACCGATAGATAGTGAATTGATATCAGTCATGTTACCCCATCGGCTAACTCCGGCGTGATTGGCGCGCAAATAGTCATTCAGCATGTGATGAACGGTCCCGTCTTTACAAATAACATAGTGGGCGCTTACCTGTGCAGCAGGTGTTATGAAAGTTTTCAGTGTCTGCGCACAGGCATTTTGTGCAGTATGGTGAATGATCACATAACCTGGTCTGCGCCAGTTGAAATTGGTTGTTCCCACCCAGTAGGGGGGCTGCACAATAGTATCAGAGACAGGCACAAGCGGTTCCTTCCTTAGGTCTTTGATCATTTGCTTTAACTGCTGGCGCTGTATCTTGTTGGATGAGCGATAGGGGTGGGACTGACAGCCAAGCAACAAAAGAAATAACAAGGATGGTATACAAACCTTGCTCCAGCGAAGGGTGGAATAGAATTTCAAGGTAAAATGTCTTTGATGGTGAAGTGAAAGTAGCTACCTAACTTTGAAAAAAAAAGAAAAATATGTCAATGCATTTGGGTAGATCAACCTTTGGTCACCCCGATAACATGGGTCGGGTTTTGAGTAGGGAAGAAGTAATGGAATGGTTGAATAGCTGGGTATTGAATCCCCGCCTGCAATTACACATGCTACAGGTAGGGCATTTGATGGGATGCTGGGCGTTGGAAAAACAAGGCATGGGAGAATCAGATGCCTGGCGCTGGGAGATGGCAGGTATTTTACACGATGCGGATTGGGACCAGTGGCCGGATACACACTGCAGAAAAATTGTTGAGGCATTGGAGGAAAAACAAATAGATCCTGAAATCATTCGTGCGATTGCTTCCCATGGTCACGTTCATTTTGGAGTGGAACCCGTGACCGATATGGATAAGATGCTCTATGCCTTCGATGAACTTTCCGGATTCATTCATGCTTATTCCCTAATGCGACCCGGGGGATATGCAGACATGGATATAAAAGGGGTGAAAAAAAGACTCAAAGACAAAGCATTTGCAGCCGGAGTTTCCAGGGAGGATATCAGCGACGCCTGCAACCGTGCCAATATTTCTCTTGATGACCTGATTGCCTTCATCATTCCCCGTCAGGCAGCAAAAACAGCGGCACTAAGCATTTGAGGATTATATGACTCAAAAATCAAACCAACCATGTTGAAAAAAATAACACTCATTCAATGGATCCTGGGCTTATTTCTTTTCCTGGCCCCTTCCAGCAACATTGCGCAGGAAGTATTATCTGTTCGCGAACAAGCAACACTTACGGATGAATTGTTACAGGAAAGATTGGAGTATTTACTTCCCGAACTCATGAAAAAAACAAACATTGATTGCTGGGTCATTATTTCCCGCGAGTACAAAGAAGATCCTGTATTGAAAACTAAGTTACCTGCAGAATGGCTATCTGCCAGAAGAAGAACCATGTTGGTATTTGCTTTAAATGCTGCTACCGGAAAGGTAGAGAAGCACGCAATAGCCCGCTATGCCGTCGGCAGTTCTATACCGGGATCCTGGGACATGCAAAAATACCCCAATCAATGGGAGGCATTGGTTCAACTGCTTGCCAGTAAAAAAACAAAAAAAATCGGCTTGAATTATTCGCAGGATTATGGTCATGCCGATGGTATCAACAAAACGGAATATGATCTTTTCCTGCAGTATCTTCCCGATAGCCTGCGAAAAAAAATCGTTTCAGCCGAACCACTTGCAGTTGCCTGGCTGGAAACAAGAACAGAGAGAGAAATAGCACTCTACCCTAAACTGATCCAATTGACACGGAACATCATTCGGGAAGGATTCTCCGAAAAAATCATTACCCCGGGTGTAACTACTACTGATGATCTTGTCTGGTGGTTCCGTCAAAGAATCCGTGATGCAGGATTGGATACCTGGTTTCATCCTACTGTTTCCATACAACGAAGTGATTCAGTGGTTTTCAATCACCTGCAGGCTTTTTCGAATCGTCCGCGCTCACAGACCATTTTACCGGGTGATCTGCTTCATGTAGATATCGGGATAACCTATCTCCGATTGAACACGGATATACAGGAACATGCCTATCTGTTGAGGCCCGGAGAAAACAACGTACCCGTTTCTTTGGCACAAGCATTTGAAAAAGCCAATAGATTACAGGACCTGTTAACTGAACAATTCAAAGAGCAAAGAACCGGCAATCAGGCATTGGCAGGGGCACTTGCGAAAGCTGCTGCCGAAAATATCAAGGCCACAATTTATTCTCATCCCATTGGTTATCATGGTCATGCAGCAGGACCAACCATTGGCTTGTGGGATCAGCAACAAGGAGTTCCCGGATCCGGCGATTATCCTTTCCATTGGAATACGGCGTATTCTATAGAATTGAATGCAGCATCCTTCATTCCTGAATGGAAAAAAGAAGTTAGGATCATGCTTGAACAGGATGGCATCTTCACCCGTGAGGGGTTCAGGTACCTGGGAGGCAGGCAGAAACAGATATGGCTGATTCCCGGTAACCCCTCGGTCAGGGAAAATTATCAGAATAAGTAACCCCGCAGGCAACATATTCAGGGTTTCCGTTGTCTATATGTTATAAATCGAAAAACATACGCTATGAAAAGAAGAGATTTCTTGGGCACCCTGACTGCCCCTGTTGCTGTAGCTTGCACAGCCTGCCTGGCGGCTGCCTGTTCGAAATCTTCCGAAGGTGGTGGGAATAATGCCCCCCAACCTCCTTCGAATGTAAACTTTACCATCAACCTGAATTCGCAACTGACAACAGTAGGCTCCTCGCTATCACAAAGCGGAGTGATTGTTGCCAGACTTGCTGCAGCCAATCAACCTTCTTCTTTCGTGGCAGTGCAGGAATCTTGCACGCACCAGGGTACTAATATTAATTTCTCTGCTGCCAACAATCAGTTCATTTGTCCCAACCACGGCGCCATTTTCAATACTTCCGGTGCCAATGTAGGCGGTCAAAGCACTGCACCTTTAAAAGTGTATACTGTTGCCGTAAGTGGTACAAATTTGACTGTAACAGGTTAAACCATTGGTTCCTGTTGGCTCAAACAGTGGAAACTACCGAGTCCCCAAATGATATCTGTGGAATCGATACCAACTGTTTGCCTGTCGGGAAAGCATTGACTAATTATGGACAAAGCCAGGTCATCACGATCACATCTAAAAGTAGGAACGATTACATGCTGATTGGCGATGTAAAAATTCGCATAAGAAGCCGGTAGTCGCTGATTTTCATACATCACTTCGCGGGGCATCGGTAATTCAATGATTCGGAGAGGACGACCATCTGCT
>DAIMYK010000225.1:0-3603 GCA_036734525.1 Sediminibacterium sp.
GCAATCTTTTTGTTTGGGATTGAGGATGGCTAATGCTGGGGGCAGTTGATCATCGGGCAGGTGGTGATCACAGACGATGAAGTCAATGCCTTTCTCGGCTGCGCGGGTGATGAGATCAACGGACTTGCTACCGCAGTCGAGTGATATCACCAGTTTGAATTCATTGTTGGCTGCATAGTCGATGCCGGCCTGCGAGATGCCATATCCTTCCCGGTAGCGGTGTGGGATGTAGAACTCAGCCAGGGGATGCAATTGGCGGATGAATTGAAACATGGAAGCGACGGCGGTTGTTCCATCTACATCATAATCGCCGTATACGAGAATTTTTTCTTTCCGCTCAAAAGCCTGTAAGATGCGTAGCACGGCTTTGTCCATGTCTTTCATTAGAAATGGGTCGTGCAGGTGCGATGGGTCGGGACGGAAGAAGAGGCGTGCCGTATCAAAGTCTTTGATGCCGCGTTGAACCAGCAGGCGGCTGATCATAGGATGGACCTGCAGTTCCTTGTGCAGGGCTGCAACTTCCTGTTCGGAAGCAGTGGCTATTTTCCATCTTTTTATCATCAATAAGTTCTGTCTGTGGTATATCGCACCAGTTCATCGAGGGCATTCCGGCAGTCCGATTCCGGAAACTCATGCAGCACTTGTAAGGCCTCATCGCGGTAGGCCATCATTTTTTGGGTGGCGTAGTCAATGCCACCTGTTTCTGTAACCCGATCGATCACCCAGCGCACTTTTTCTTTTTTGTCGTTCTGGTTATGAACGATATAGATGATTTGCTTTCTGATCTCCGGAGAACAGTGTTGCAGGGTGTAGATCAGGGGTAGTGGCAATTTTTTTTCTTTGATGTCGTTACCGGTAGGTTTTCCGATACCACCATTGCCGTAATCAAATAGGTCGTCTTTAATTTGAAATGCCATACCTACTTTTTCGCCAAATATTTTGAGTTTTTCAACTTCAGGGGAAGTGCCGAAGGTGCTCGAAGCGCCGGCTGCGCAGGCGGAAGAAAGGAGGGCTGCTGTTTTTCCCCGTATGATTTCATAATATACTTCCTCGCTGAAATTGCAGCAGTTCGCCTTCACTCATCACTTTCACGGCGTCTGCCAGCGTTTCGAGGATAACGTATTCTTTGTTGTTGAGTGCCAGAAGAAGTGCTTTCATCAGGAGATAATCACCAACGAGTACAGCAATTTTATTTTTCCAAAGAGCATTCAGGGAGAAAAAGCCCCTTCTTTCCAAGGAGTCGTCGATTACATCATCGTGAACGAGGGAAGCTGTGTGTAATAATTCTACGAGGGAAGCGGCACGGTAACTGCTGTCGTTGACCTGTCCACCCAGGCGGGCGCAGAGGAGAACGAACATGGGACGCAGTTGTTTGCCCTTTCTTTTGACGATAAAGCGCATGATTCTATCGAGCAGGGAAACCCTGCTTCTTACGGCATCTCTGAAGTGTTTTTCAAACAATTCGAGTTCTTCTGATATAACCTTACGGGCCAGCTCCATCGGACAAATATGGCGCAATATACTCAGGTTAGGAACAATATCGGTATGAGCTATCTCGTTATTCGGTAATTACGGAGTATTTATAGCGGTTTTTTCCTGTGAAAAAAATGCCAAAATAAAATCTTAGAGGCAGCAAAGGCTTAATTTTGCATGTCCTATTTAAGTTCTTTGCTCTTACTAAAATACCTTTTATGATAGCCAAAAAATTAATTGCCCTTATCTTACTGACAGTGCTGACCCAGCTGACTGCACAAGCTCAGATTGATTGGGGTTGGAGCTGGACAGATTCAGCCGTGGTAGCCAATAAGCGCATGCCACAACGGGCAGAGTTTCTTGCCAATGAATATCCTTATCCTCCTAAGCCAAGAAGTATGTGGGAAATCGGCATCAGTTTGGGTAATTCCCGCATTATTGGCGATGTTACCAATTTTAAATTTGGGTATGCTGTAGGAGTGAATGCGCGCAAGGCATTGTCAAACATCATTTCTGTTCGGGGTGGGTTGATCTATTCCCAGACGACCGGATTGAACCCGATTTTGAGTACAAATGCACCCACGGATGGCTTTCTGACTTCTACTACTCCCTATCGTGCTATTACAGGTTATGATAGGTATGCGGCGTATAATCCGGCGAATCTGAACAGTGCGCAACGTGCTTTTGCCGCGAACTATGTCAATAAGAGTTATACAGGAACACTGGATGTTATTGTTTCAACCAATACGGTTAGTCATTATCGGGGTAATCCTAAGTGGGACATTTATTTGTTTGCCGGATATGCATTTGTGGCAGCGGATGTGACTACGCGCATTTCAACGGATGCAGCGGGAGCTATTCCTTTTAATTTTTCCAATTTGAACTACAATGGGAAAAAGGCCGAGGTACAATCTGCCATCAATGATGCGCTCAATGCAGGCAATGCGGTGGCTACAACGGCACCGATTCGGAACAGACGCCGTGATCTCGGAACAGGTGATATGATCATGACGCATGCATTTTCTTTTGGAGCCGGTTTTTCATACAAGCTCAATGAGAAGATGAGTGTTGGTTTTGAGAATCGTTTCATCAATACTTTGAATGGAGACATGGATGCTTTGCATACGGGTCGCAATGATTATTTCAATGTGGCGACTGCGCATTTCCGCATTAGTTTGGGCAATCGTTCCAGAAAAGTACAGCCATTGTACTGGTTGAATCCGAACAATTATGTGTACAGGGAGTTGAATGAGCCGCGTCACATGAAGATGGCGAAACCTGTGTTGAATGATGCTGACAAGGATGGAGTAACTGATCAGTTTGATTTGGAGCCAAATACGCCGTTGGGGGCACCTGTTGATACCCATGGAGTATCGAAAGATACGGATGGAGATGGTGTGCCTGATTATAAGGATAAGGAATTGCTGACACCACAACAATGTTTCCCGGTAAATGCAGATGGTGTGGGAAGTTGTCCGGAACCTGCTTGTTGCAAGGAGTTGAGAACATTGATTACGAATAAGGCACCTGAGCCTGTTGCATCTACGGAGTGTACGATTGGCAATTTGTTGTCATTGCCTTTCCGTGGCAATGCCCGTTTGACCAAAGAAGCACAGCAGTTGTTGGCTGAGGCAGCGGTTACGATCAAGGCAAATCCTGCTTGTAAGATCAAGGTGATTGGTTATGGTTCTGCGAGCAAGTCTTCCCAGCAGCTTAGTTGGGAGCGGGTGAATGCGGTGGTGAAGTTCCTGGTGGAGAAGCAGGGTATTTCTGAAAGCAGGTTGTTGTTTGTATATGCACAGGATGGTGATGCTGCGATGGTTGACCTGCAGGGTACTACGGAAGAGGGACCCAATACGGTTCCTGCACCGCATCCGAATTTGAAGTCTAAGAATTAATTGAATGAAATAGTTGATTAAAGAGCCGGTTATGCCGGCTCTTTTTTTATGACTTGACTTACTGCTACTCAGTAAAATACGGAAGTGAAAGAAAGAAGTTGATTTTTCCGCATAGTCTTCCGCCGTTGGCGGAGACTTTGCGGCTTGGAGTAGTAATATTTTTAAAAATAAAATGGTATAAATTTGAATTATACATCTGTTACTGCAACGCATAGACTCTAGCATTAGCGGG
>DAIMYK010000226.1:0-3577 GCA_036734525.1 Sediminibacterium sp.
ATATTCTGGAAGACAACCACCCCTCTCTTTATTGGTACACATCTCGCGAAAAACTCGACAGCATTTTTTCTGCAGCCATATCGGGAATCAATGATTCATTGAATGAGCTGGATTTCAAAAACAGGGTATCCGCTTTTGTTAGCGAAATACGCTGCGGTCATACGGTGGTGCGGAGTTCCCGCCGCTATTCAAAAAATGTTGCCCGCTTCCGCTTTCCCTTGTTTCCCCTCAGCATAAAACTTTGGGAAGACAGCATGGTCGTTCTCGGCTCTCTTGCAGGAAAAGACGCCCGGCTTTCAAGGGGAACCCGGCTGCTTTCCATCAATGGGCGTGATGCCCGTTTCTTCGTTGACACCTTCTCGCGGCACATCAGCGTTGATGGCTATGGAAAACAATTTTCGAATCAGCTGGTCAGCAATAATTTCGGAGCATACTATAAAAACATTCTGGGACTTGATTCCGTTTATCGCATTTCTTTCCTGAATTCGGCAGGCCAGAAAACAGACACGATCATCAGAAATATTTTTCCGGTACCAAAGAAGCCCGCTGTTGAAAAAGTTTTACCCGACACGATACCTCGTCTGAGCAGGCGGGAAAGAAAAAAATTGGAGTTGGCGGAAAAAAGAAGATTACAATTTGATTCGGCATCAAAAACTGCATACATGTTACTGGGAAGTTTTTCCGGAAGCGGTACCGCCTCTTTTATCAGAAGCAGTTTTCGAAAAATCAGGAAGTCCGGTATAACAAATCTGGTCATTGATCTGCGCAGCAATGGTGGGGGAAAGGTTAGCAACAGCACCTTGTTAACCCGCTATCTGAGCGATCATAGCTTTCGGGTTGCCGATACTGTTGTACGCAGCACCGGTAGTTTAAAATATAAGAAGCACATTCAACAGGCCTGGTTGTATCAGTTGGGTCTGCTCTTCAGTGGCAGACGTCAATCGGATGGACGGTTTCATTTTACCCAGTTTGAAAGAAAAGTGTGGGAGCCCAAAGAACTGAATCACTTTAATGGAAATGTTTTCCTGATTCAGGGTGGGTTTAGTTTTTCAGCTGCTACCCTTTTGCTGGGGGAGTTGCGGGGACAAAAAAACATCCGCCTGATAGGAGAAGAGAGCGGGGGCGCCTATTACGGAAATTCCGCCATGTTTATTCCCGGCCTTACTCTACCTCATTCTAAAATCAGGGTAAGCCTGCAGTTATTTCGGGTAGTCGCCGGTAGTCGCCGGCCCAGAGGTGGAGGCATCTTGCCCGAAGTTGCAGTGCCGCCCTCTTCAGAAGCCATCCGAAGAGGCATCGATCCCAAAATGGAAAAAATCAAAGCGTTGATAGCGGAAGAAAAGAAATAGTACTGTGATGAATTCAGCTGCCGCGGTAAACTCTTTTCACTATAAGTTGATCATCCAAACCAACCGCTTGAAATGGCTGCCCGATCTCTATGGTTCCTGAAAGATTTTTTCGATTCATGATCCTGGCAGGATAAAGCGATGCCATACGCAAAGCATCCTCAAGCCCGATCCCTGCCTGGTTAATTAAATACCTGACCCCCTCCGCCATATTGATCATTGAGCCGCTCAACGTTCCTGCAGATACATATTTATCCCCTGCCTTTTGGTGCTGATAGGGGCCCGTATTTGTATCAGTTACAGCATCTGTGATCATGAAAAGTCTTTCTCCCATCAGTTTTTGTGCAATGCGAATGGCTGCTGCATCAACGTGATGGCCATCGGGTATAATACTGCAACCAACTGAAGCATGATCCATGATGGCGCCTACCATGCCGGGGGAACGATGTTGCAATGAACTCATGGCATTGTATAAATGCGTGGCAGTGCTTATCCCCTTGTCAAAGGCAGTCATGGCTTCCTCATAACTTGCATTGCTATGTCCTGCTGAGACAATGATGCCGGCAGAGCGAAGCAGCTCAATCACTCCTTCATCGCAACACTCGGGTGCAAGGGTGATCATAGATATCACATCACCTCCCTCCTTCAATAAAGCACTAGCCGCTTCTATGGTTCCTCTTTGAATAAACGCTTCCAGGTGTGCCCCCTTTTTTTGCGGATGAATCCAGGGACCCTCCAGGTGCAAGCCAATACAGCCCTCACCGCCTTCCTGCCGGTAGGCGCGAACCGCATCCATACATGCATGCATGACTTCCGGACTATTCGTTGCCACCGTAGGCTGAAAATGTGTGGCACCCCCGGCTTCACAAAACCTTTTAATGGCGTGAATGGTTGCGGCATCGGGAAAAACCGATAGCAGCCGGCCTTCTGCGCCATATAATTGTAAGTCGATGAATGAGGGGGCAATCAAAGCAAATTCATGTGGACCGGGCTGATCGCAGTGCATGTCAACAACGCGCCCATCTAAAACTTCCATCACTACGTTGGCCAACCACCCGTGACCTGTGAACAGGCGATCGGCACTTAGCTTAAGAATACTACTATTGTTCATCCCGATCCATTGATTGAATGATTGAAAACGCATCGGCGTCTTTCCAAAAAGGAAGCCGGCTTCTGATTTCCTCCAGCGTATCCTTGTCCAATACCACGGTTTCTGTTCCGGGCTTGCCCGTTATTTGTACCAGCACCTGACCCATAGGATCAACAACCATGCTGTCTCCAAGATGCTCCAGTCCGTTTCCATCTGTGCCTACCCGATTAACCCCGATCACATAGCACTGGTTTTCTATCGCCCTGGCTATCAAAAGAGACCTCCAGGCATGTGACCTCTTGTCGGGCCAGTTGGCAACATACACCAGCAAATCATACTCGGGGCGATTGATGGTTTGTTGTCTCGACCAAACAGGAAAGCGCAGGTCGTAACATATCTGCCAAAGAATCCGCCAGCCGTTGGCTTGTGTTATGAGACGATGCTCCCCCGCTGCGAAGAATTGATCCTCGCCTGCCAACGCAAAACGATGGCGCTTGTCATAGGTAGTCATTCCCCCGTCGGGCTGCATCCAGATCAGGCGGTTATAATATTGATTGTTCTCCCGGATAATCAAACTTCCCGCCAGGATGATGCGGTGGCGGGAAGCCATGCGCCGCATCCATTGTACGGTTTCGCCTTCCATGGTTTCGGCCAGCACTTCAGGCCGCATACTAAAACCCGTATTGAACATCTCCGGAAGAATCACCAGCTCTTGTGGTCCCTTGGTCTTGAGCATTTCCTCGAGCTGCAGCAGATTTTTTTCTTTGTCCTCCCAAAAAAGATCAGCTTGAATCAGGGTACAATGTAAGCGGCCCATGTTGTTGTTTTAAGGGATTAATATTACTGATTATTTTCTACGGCTACCTCTTTTTTTGAACAGGCATTACCTGCTGTCGGATGCCTGAAATCAGCACCGACTCGAACCCTTTGCGCAAAAGTGCAGCCCTAACCCTTGCCCATCTCACAGGATCGGCGTGCCCTGACTGCTGTCGCCAGGTCTTCTCTGCGAGTCGCAACAAAGTGCTTTTATACTCAGCAGCGGATAGCTCCCCCAGCGCTCGCATAATCACCGGCTGTGCTATACCCTTGGCCCTCACAGCCGCCACCATCATCGTTCGCGCCCAATGCGTTTGGGGAAAAT
>DAIMYK010000227.1:0-3555 GCA_036734525.1 Sediminibacterium sp.
AGCTTCTCATGAAATAAATAATGTTCTTCAGGTAACTTCTGCAGAAGGCCAAATCTTGCCCCTGACTATTGAGTGGCAGGGTGAAATGGCTTTTACTCTTGTCGCACCTCCGTCAATCGATGCTTCTACCCATGATGTAATTCGACGACTCTTTCGTCAACTTCAGCAGGCATCATTGAATTACATTACCGATCTCATACCTGCCTACCATACCCTGACCATTGTTTTTGAACATACACTACTGCCCGCAGCGCAGGCCGGAGAGTCACGTGGTCAGCAGGTTCTACAAAAAGTACTGCAGCTTTTGGCTGAATCAAATGAGGCAGTAAAGGAAGAGAGCCAATTGTTGCGGATTCCTGTGTGCTACCATCCCTCATTGGCTCCCGATCTGCATCCACTTGCCAAGTATCTTCAACTAAGTACTGAAGAGTTGATCCGGATACACTCTTCCATGACCTACCGTGTTTTCATGCTGGGCTTTTTGCCTGGCTTTGCTTACATGGGTCCGGTTGACCAGCGCATTGTTGCTCCGAGACATGACCGACCGCGATTAAGTGTTCCTGCCGGCAGCGTTGGCATTGCAGGTGCACAAACCGGCATTTATCCCATCACCTCTCCCGGCGGCTGGCAGCTCATCGGCAGAACACCTCTGCAACTTTTTACTCCTCATCAACTTCCTCCCTGTCTTCTTCAGCCCGGTGATGTAGTTGCAATGGATCCTATATCGCTGGATGAATTTAATCAATGGCAATTAGCATGAGTATCAGGATCACCAAGAAAGGAAGCTGGGATACTCTTCAGGATAACGGCAGAAGAGGCTGGCAGCACCTGGGTATTCCGGTAGGAGGTACCATGGATCCGGTTGCAGCACAAACCGCCAACCTTCTGGTTGGGAATTCGCCCGGGGAGGCAGTATTGGAAATGTTTCTTCCCGGTCCGACCATACATTTCACGGCACCTGCATTGGTGGCAATCACAGGGGCGGGTCGTGTGATTTCTACCGGGGATATAAATGTTGAATATAACCGGCCTCTGTTGGTAGCGGAAGGAACTACTTTGAGCTGGCAGCCCACACCTACCGGAAGAATTGCCTATCTCGCGATTCAGGGTGGATGGCAGTTGCAGCCATGGCTTGGAAGTTATAGTACCTGTCCGGGGGTTGCTGCAAGCGGCTGGCTGGGAAGACCCCTGCAAAAAGAGGATGAACTTTCATTTCGTTCTTCCTTCGAAGTGCCAAAAGCTTTACAAAAAGCGACTATCAAGAATTTACCCTGGAAACATGTCTTACCGGCAGATAACTCCTCAACGATCCGCTTGTTGCCGGATACTCATTTGTCATTACTGGATGAACATTCATTGAGTCAATTGATTTCCTCTCCTTATTTCCTCAGCTCCAATAGCAACCGCATGTCTTACGCACTAAAAGGTGCTGAGCTATCAGGTCAACGACGTGAAATGATCTCTTCTGCAGTCATGCGGGGCAGTTTACAATGGCTGCCGGATGGCGGTCTTCACATCTTTATGGCTGACCATCCTACTACCGGGGGCTATCCGCGCATCGCACAGGTGATTGCTGCCGATATGGGGCGACTCGCTCAATGGCCCTTGAACGAACCAATTCATTTTGAATGGGTCAGTCGGGAGCAGGCCGAACAATTATTGTTCCAACAACATTCCTATCTTTCTTCATTGGAAAAAACATTGCACTTGCGCCTCGCTTCGTATCTTACTGGCAGTAAGTAATGATTTGTCTGTGGTAACAATAGATATCAATTGTGATCTGGGCGAAGGATTTCCCGATGATGCCCGGCTGATGCCATTCATCAGCAGTGCCAACATCGCCTGTGGTGCCCATGCCGGCGATCTTTTGCTGATGCGGTCCACTGTGGAGCTCGCGCTGCAGCATGGGGTTGGTATAGGTGCCCATCCGGGCTACGAAGACCGCAGGAATTTTGGCAGGGTGGAGCAAAAACTATCAGTTGCAGAATTATATGATTTGATAACATCACAAGTGCATCGGTTAAAAAAAATCACGGAGGAATCGGGTGGATGGCTGCAACACGTAAAGCCACATGGTGCCTTGTACAACCAATCGGCCCGCTCCCCGGAGATAGCTGCTGTGATTGCAGAAGCTGTCAAGGATGTTGATAGCCGATTGTATTTATATGGTCTCAGTGGGTCCTGTTCAATCACCGCTGCGCGGGAAGTAGGTCTTGCTGCCCGGGAGGAGGTTTTTGCAGACAGAAGATACGATGATGCCGGACAACTATTGCCTCGGTCACATCCGGAAGCATTGATACAAGATCAGCAGCTTGCCTGTAAGCAGGTGTTGCAGATGATCAAAGAAAGATCTGTGACAAGCTTTTCCGGTAAAGCAATACCTATGGTCGCCGAAACGACTTGTATTCATGGTGATGCTGTAGGTGCGGCAGAACTGGCCGATTATTTATATCAATATCTCAACGATCATGCTATCCAACTCCTCCAAAAATAAATACAGCTGGTTCAGTGGTGCGGGATTGGGTGCGGCATTTTTAATGGCGAATTCATCTATTGGTCCGGGTTTTCTTACACAGACGACTGTATTTACTTATCAGTTGCTGAGCAGTTTCGGATTTGTCATTCTTGTGTCACTGCTGCTTGATATTGGAGCACAGTTGAATACATGGCGCATCATCACAATGAGCGAGATGAGAGCACAGGATATATCCAATCAACTCCTGCCCGGCTGGGGTTATTGCATTTCATTCCTGGTAGTAGCCGGTGGATTTGCTTTCAATATTGCCAATATTGCGGGTTGCGGACTTGGCCTCAATGTATTGACGGGAATAGAATTCAAATATGGGGCAGCTGTGAGTTGTGTTGTTGCCTTGCTACTTTTCTGGTACCGGGAAATTGGCCCCATGCTGGACAGGTTTACGCGTGTTGCGGGGATGGCAAAAATTATATTGACGCTTTTGATTGCTATTGCTGCACATCCGCCGGTGTTACAGGCAGTTCATCATACTTTCGTTCCGGCAACCATCAGCACACAGGCAATCGTGACCATCGTGGGGGGAACAGTGGGAGGGTATATTACATTTTCCGGTGCCCATCGGCTGATGGATGCAGGTATCAAGGGGAAGGAACAGTTACACAAAACAGACCGTAGTGCCATGGCAGGTATCCTGATATCAGGGTTGATGCGCTTCATTCTTTTTTTTGCTGTACTGGGTGCGGTACAATTGGGTTGTGTTCCCGATCAAAATAATCCTGCTGCAACGGTGTTTGGTTTTGTTGGTGGCAATTGGGGGCTGCGCATTTTTGGTATTGTATTGTGGGCTGCTGCACTTTCATCCGTGATCGGGGCTGCCTATACTTCCATTTCATTTCTGAAAACATTTCATCCCTTCATTGCCAGCCACGAACGAGGTTTTATTTCAGTGTTCATAGTATTGTCAACGCTCTTTTTCATCGCAGTGGGGAGGCCGGCTCTACTTCTTTTGCTCGCTGGAATGATCAATGGGCTGATTCTGCCGATTGCATTGGGAACCTTGCTCATTGCAGGTAACAAGC
>DAIMYK010000228.1:0-3541 GCA_036734525.1 Sediminibacterium sp.
GTAGAACAGCTGCAGAAAATGAGGCGTACAATTACATCCAGCAGCTGGCCAATTACAGAAAAAAATCGCTGCCTCTACAAGTCGGCAAAACAAAACAGTTCCTGCCTGTTAACGGGGCTTATGTATTCACACGTACCCATAAAAACCAAACTGTTGTATGTGTATTGAACAGGTCAGGAGAAGCGCGGGAAATCCCCTTCAGAGAATATGAAGAGTCATTCACAGGGTTTTCCAAAGCCATGGATGCCTTAACAGGTGAAATGTTTCTCCAGGCAATGAAAATTGGTGCGGGACTATTCAGAATTTTTGAGTTGAGAAAATAATCAAAGAGAGTATGTCAGCCAACAAGAATTAAAGACAACCAATGGCCAAAAAAAATACCGGGGATGTATCCTCAGGCAAAAAGTCAGCAGGTCAGCAAAAAGCACCCCCACCGTATGAGGCCATCCATTTCGTTGATACCCAACAACCCGTTTGGAACTATTCGCTTTTCTCTGATGATGATGTTCGCAATTTTCAACAGGGAACGCATTACCGGCTCTATGAACACTTTGGAAATCATTTACTGGAAGTAAACAATGTTCGTGGTACCTATTTCGCTGTCTGGGCACCTAATGCAACTTTTGTATCCGTAGTAGGTCACTTCAACCAGTGGAACACCGCATCGCATCCGCTGAAAGTACGTCTCGATCAATCGGGTATTTGGGAAGGGTTTATTCCGGGTATTGGACAAGGGGAAGCTTACAAGTATCATATACACGGTTTTCAGGGCGTAAAATTGGACAAGGGTGATCCCTTCGCACATTATTGGGAAAAAAGACCACATACCGCCTCTATCATTTGGGATATCAACTATAGTTGGAATGATGCTGAGTGGCTGAAAGCAAGAAAAAAAGCAAATCGCTTAGATGCACCCTTTTCAGTTTATGAAGTACACCTCGCCAGTTGGATGCGTCCGGATCCGAACAACGAAGAAGTGTACAATACCTATGCACAGATTACAGAAAGATTAGTTCCCTATGTTAAAGACATGGAATTTACACATGTGGAGTTCATGCCTGTAATGGAGCACCCCTTTGACGGCAGCTGGGGCTATCAGGGTACCGGTTATTTTGCCCCCACTTCCAGGTTCGGTGAGCCCGCCGATTTTGCCGCTATGGTAGATGCATTTCACCAGGAAGGAATTGGCGTTATACTTGACTGGGTTCCATCTCATTTTCCCTATGACGCACATGGTTTATTTATGTTCGATGGAACGCATACCTACGAATATGCAGATATGCGTAAGGGATACCACCCGGACTGGAACTCATATATTTTTAATTACAAGCGGGGTGAAGTGAAATCTTTTCTCATCAGCAGTGCCCGTTTTTGGTGTGACCGATTTCATGCTGATGGATTACGCGTGGATGCGGTAAGTTCCATGCTTCGCCTCGATTATAGCCGATCTGCTCATCAATGGGAACCCAATGAATACGGAGGTAATGGTAACCTGGAAGCGATAGCTTTTATCAAAGACCTGATTGAAACCTTGTACCGCGATTTTCCTGCCGTTCAAACAATAGCTGAAGAAGCAACCGATTGGCCCGGCATCAGCCGACCCACTTTTGAAGGCGGCCTTGGGTTCGGAATGAAATGGATGATGGGATGGATGCATGATACCCTTGATTATTTTAAGATGGATCCGGTTTTCAGGCAGTTTCATCAGGATAAATTTTCTTTCAGCATGATGTATTTCTATGATGAAAACTTCATGCTGCCACTCAGCCATGATGAAGTGGTGCATGGCAAGAGTCCCATGATCTATAAAATGCCCGGTGATGAATGGCAAAAGTTTGCCAACCTCAGATTGCTCTATACCTATATGTTTACTCATCCGGGGGCCAAATTGTTGTTCATGGGCAATGAAATTGGCAGCACCGTTGAGTGGAATTATAAAAGTGAGTTGCCCTGGCATCTCTTGCAATACGAATGTCACAGAGGAATGCAGCATTGCGTGCGGCAATTGAATCATCTTTACCGGTCAGAGCCTGCTTTGTATGAAAAACAATTTGAGCCGGGTGGATTTGAATGGGTCGATCTGAATCACAGAAGCGAATCCGTTATGGTCTATAGCCGGGTGGGAAAGAAATCTTCTGACAGGATGATCATTGTTTTAAATGTCACTCCCGTTGTTAGAAAAGATTGGGAAGTATATGTATTTGGAAAGAAAAACTGGAAAGAAATCTTTAATAGCAATGACAGTTCTTTTTGGGGAACGGGGGATGTTTACAATCCGGCGGTTACCGGAACCCTGGTTGATAAAAAAACACAGTGTTACCGTTTAACGCTGCAACTTCCGCCACTGGCGGCAATCATATTGAAGTAAAAAATATCTTATGCCGGGAGGCAAGGAATTTCTACCCTGAAGCAGCTTCCTTTCCCCGGTTCTGACCAACGGATGCTGATGGTGCCTCCATGATATTGTTCTACAATACGTCTCGTTAAAGCCAATCCAAGTCCCCAGCCTCTTTTCTTGGTGGTGAATCCGGCTACAAAAACAGAGGCCTGCTCTGCAGTACTCATTCCTTTGCCGCTATCTGTTATCTCTATTATTAATGTTGACCTTTCGACTTGTCCCAGTATGGATATGGTTCCTTTTCCTTCCAAGGCATCGAGTGCATTCTTTAAAAGGTTTTCTATCACCCAATCAAAAAGGGGAGGGGATATAAGGGCTGCCCTTTCCTGAATTGCTTCCAGATCACAATGAATGGCAACCTGGCCTCCCGTGCGCCGACTCATATAATCTACTACTTCCTGGATACGCACAGCCGGATATTCCTTTTCCAGATTTGGTGCGCTTCCTATTTTTCCAAATCGATCGGTCACCAATTGCAGACGATTGACATCTTTGTTCAACTCCCTGGCTATATCGGCATTTTCAGGCCGTTCTTTCAGCAATTCTACCCAGCCTTTTAAATTGCTTACGGGTGTGCCTAGCTGATGAGCTGTTTCTCTGGCCATCGATACCCAAAGCGTCTGTTGCTGATTTCTGGCTATGTACCGCAGTGCCCCAATCAATAAAGCAATAAAGAGTGCAGCAATGAGCAGTTGAATAATGGGATACCAGCGAATTTCATCCAGCAATGAACTTTTACCATAATAATAGTGATTGGCTGTATAGGGGTTTTCATTCAATACAAGAACAATGGGTTTGGATTGATACCGTTTGAACTCTGCCAATTTCCTTTTGAGAAAGTTCGGATCATTTTTCACCTGCTGGCTATCCAAATTGATGTAATTCCCGGTGATACTGTCCTTTTCATTGGTTTCTATGATAGGTATTCGGTTATTCTGTACCGATAATTGTGTTGCCAGTGTAATACTGGCACTATCGGAAGATTGTAAAATCGTTCTTTGTGCCTCCACCCAAGTATTGACATTCATGCGTTCGTCTTGCTCAAGACGGGCAGAAAGATGACGAGAATAAAAAACACTACTGATTACCCCCAGCAGAGCAAAAAGCACCAGCAACCATTTCCAGGAAAGAGAGGAATACCTG
>DAIMYK010000229.1:0-3538 GCA_036734525.1 Sediminibacterium sp.
CGATGCGCGTTTGCCAATTTTTATTCAAATAAATAGCAGCTTCAGAACAAAAACCTGCACTTCTGATCTCCTGATCATTATTGCCTTTGGTCGTTTGTAAGATACCTCCCATATAATTTCCCAATGCCTTTCCTGAATAAACCTCGCCTTGTATGCCAAATTGTTTACCAAGGCGGAAAGCATATTCACCGCATATACCCATCACACGCGGCTGGTTGATGCGGGTATTAACTACGGCACCTGCAAGGGTATCATTCTTAAAAACCCTGTAAGAGCCGGCCACCCCGGAAACAGCTAATTCAAGTGCCTGAAAAGGTACCCATGCCTGATCGTCTTTGCCGGTTTCAAATTTAACTGCCCACTCAGCATTGGGTATGCCTCTGTTCTCTGAATTATTGCGCAGGTCTTTTGAAAAATAAGTGGTTACGGGTTGAGAAGCTGCTAGCGTCAATGAAATCTTGCTGCCCTTACCAAGGGGAACATAATGCGTAGCCCTGATTTGTCCGCGGGAACTATTTCCGGCGCAGCCGGAAGCTGCGAGTGCAAAATATCCGTCAATCATATTAGGTATCCGCTCTGAGAACACATCCATTTGTTGCCCAACAGCAAATCGCCACCGATCGTTTTTTAAATCAAAATAAAGCAACGTGGGTAGTAATCCATAAGCCGGATCGGAAAGATCCCTGATGAAATTGAAAACCATCTTGGCACCCGTCGTAAATGAACCCAGTTTCGGTCCTTTAGCAGCAAGATAAATCAAGCTGGGTCGCGCATTCATATCAAAAGTGCCTTCCACACCCGTTGCATCGGCAGGTAACAGGAGATAAGCCGTACCGCTGCCCGGTGCCCTCCTTCGGTTTGACAAGAGAACGGTTGTCTTCAAATTTACACCCATGAACAGCTGAACAGAACTATCAGCAAGTGAAAGAACCGGAGTTGGCGTCTGAGCCAACAACGAAGAAGAACCTGTCAGCAAAATGCTTGTAACCAGAACCCTCCACCTAGAGTGTTGGCTGAATAAGTGGAGGGCTTGGTTGATTGGATTTATTTTCATTTGGCCCGCTGCATTAATGTTTGAATCAGCTGCTGCTGCTTAGCGGAAAGTGGCTGTTTGGGACCATCGTCATGACGATGCTCAGCCAAAGGCGCCTCGATCATTGCGATGGTAGGAGAAAACTTAAAAATAGATTTTCCTTCCTTGATCGTTTCCATTACCTGAATGGTAGCAATATCATCGGGATTTGTTTTCAGCGGATTTTTTTCTAGTATCACCAGGTCGGCAAGCTTACCTACTGTCAACGTACCCTTCGATTTTTCTTCTTTGATCTGATAGGCTGCCCAATCGGTAACCCCTTTCAGCGCGAGATAAGGTGAGAGCCGCTGGTGTTCGCCAATGACCCTTCCCGTATTGGTTTTACGGTTAACTGCTGCCGCCACCAATGGCATGATCTTCGGTGGCGAAATCGGTGCATCATGTGACAATGAAAAAGGAATGCCTTCTTGAAGCATAGACTGAGCAGCCATACCATTTGAAGCACGATTTTCTCCCCACATTTTTACAATCTCATCGCCTTGAACATATAAACCTATCGATAAGAAAGTAGGAATACCCCCTACTGCTTTTATGCGTTTGATTTGATCAGGGCGCGCATAGCCACAATGAACAAACACCGGACGGTGATCACTCATACCATGTTTCTTCACAGCTGCTTCAATTGCACTCAGGGCTTGCTCCAGTGCCTGATCACCTAATACGTGCATATTGATCTGCATATTGGTCGTCCAATACTTATCAAAAAATGCAAACAGAATCGAATCAGGAATCTGACCATATGCTTTGAATCCGGGTTCCCGGCCGGGAGGAGGCGTAGTAAATGGCTCCGACATCCAGGCAAGAGCCGGGTTTCCATCGAGCCAGAATTTGATACCACCCAGACGAACCCTGTTGATGTAACGCTTATCCAGATCGACCCGGTTATTCAGCAGCTTTTTAGAATTTGAATTTTTAGTGTTGGCATAAGACTCACTTACTCCATAAGCCGCATTGATTACTTCATCTGTATTAGATTCCTTGGCAAAAACAATCAGATCGAGGTTAAGTAATTTTTTATCAATGGCATTTTCTACAATGGATATATCATCGGCCCCCAAACCTAGTCCGCACTCCATCGCTGTGGTTTGTCCATAACTGGCCCAGGCCTTACTGGCTTCGGTTATCACGCGGGCTGCCGACTCATCCGTAAATGGAGGTCGACGATTCCGCACTTCAATCAGTGCCGTCTCTTCCATAGGACCTGCAGGCATTTTGCTGCCTTTCTCCCGGATGTACTCTCCTCCTTCCGGATCAACGGTATTCTCATCAATTTTCAACAACTTCATCAGAGCATGGTTCATAGAACCGCCATGGCCAGAGGAGTGAACAATCAATACAGGCCTGTCTTTAGAAATCTGATCCAACTCATCTGCCGTTGGATGCCGCTGCTCTTTCATTTTCAAAGGCGCATAACCCATACCTACGATCCAGGCATCGGCCGGAATACGAGCCACATGTGACTTCATGCGCTCTAATAACTCCGGAATATCTTTTACGCCCGATAAGGATTGATCCATGAGGTTCTTCCCATAATAAACCATGTGACCATGGGCATCAATGAAGCCCGGTAACAAAGTCTTGCCTGCCAAATCAATCCGGTTGGCACCATCACCCGCCATCTTTTCAGCACCTTCTTTATCGCCAACATAAACAATCTTTCCCCCCTGCTCAACCAGGGCCTCTATGTATACGGCAGAATCTCCTTCCATGGTAATGATGTCTCCATTCCAATAAATAGTTGGTTTGGCTGAAGCAGATGAATCACCCCCGGAGTTTCCGGTACATGCTAGGAAAAAAAGGAATGGCAGGAAAAAAAGCAATCGTTTCATGTGTCAATGATTTTAGGGTTATCATTCAAACTTTAATTTGGTTAAAAATTGTACATCCATCAATTCATACTTGTCCATATTTCTTTAATCTGAACTTTTCTTTAAGAAAACGCAATAAATAATCCATTGTATTTCAAGAGTATAGCCGAGAAAGTGGCTTTTGAGGGGCTATTTGCCGATCGCATAGTTGCCCGAATCGAAAATCACTGACAAATGTCATTTTTTACGGCAGATGCATCCGATAGCTTTGGTGTATTATTAATTATCCTTCAAACACAGTATTATGTCATACACAAATGTTTTGAACCTGCCCAACCAACCCAAAGAATTAGAGCATATGCTTAAATTCTACGAACAGGAATTTAATTTTCTGGAAAAGCTACTCGGCGAGGTAGTAAGCAAAAACACTTCCCGCGAAGCGTTGGTTGAAGCCGAACATTTTCAAAACCAGTTTTTCATTCAAAAGAAAAACATAGAAGAGCTGGAAACAAGGATTCACCGCCATCATCAGCAAACAGCCGATAATGCCAAGCATCATGCCGGCAAGGTAGATGAACGTCTGCTCCAGGAATATCAATCGATTGGGGAAGAAATATCTTCGATGGAAAAAATCATT
>DAIMYK010000230.1:0-3502 GCA_036734525.1 Sediminibacterium sp.
ACTTGAAACTCATTAGCTTATACGTAGTTTGGCGTTGAAGCCGCAAGATACGGCAAAAAAATAAAATGTACTTTTAACACATTAGACCCTTACCTGGTCTGTTTATTCTTCGGTTTTATAATGGGTTTAATGATCTTTTTCACAGGTTTCTTTCGCTTAGGAAATTCATCTTCCAGCAGACATTTGATGCCCCTATGATTGCCACAGGAACCTGTTTCTTTGAAACTATTACTATTGGCATTGAACTCAAGAAGAACAACACAGGGATCACCGGATTGACGAAACTCTGCAGTTCGTTTCCCGGTGAGGTGCATATATCCTTTAAACTCACCTATGCAACTGCCACCATTTTTTTCCATGTGCAGGAAGAAAAGCAATTTTCCGGGTGAGGTTCCATCTCTCACCGAAATAAAATTCTTCTTGTCATCACCATAATCCCAACTGAACGGATGCAAGGCGGGAAAGCTATCAATGGGGTTGAAAACAGCTGTATTTTTTATGTCTTCATTGGAATCATTCATGATCACCATGAATTTTCCCTCACTAGGATAGATCCAGCCGGTCTTGGTATAGATAGATTGGAGATCCGGACCTGTCTTCTCTCTTACCAGCATGAAAGTCGGTTCTCGGTTAATATGCAGATAATGTTGGTAACCATCATTGGATTGTGTACCTAAAAATTCTTTGATATCCAGCAACTGATTATCAGGTGTTGTTACCAATACGAACAACCTCGCCTGTTTGGGTGGTTGATAGGCAATTACCAACAGATAGTGTTCTTGTTTTTTATTGATCTTACCAATAGCGCGAAAAAAACTTCCTTTTTTCATATTGCCAATTACAGGTCGCAATAAGCTATCAGGATAAAATTGAGTGAGTGCTTTGTAGCCGATGTGGTTGGTATCTGCTCTACGAATCAGGCCGCTATCATGCAATACAATGGGTAAAGTTAATTCCGGAAAGACAGACTGCCAGTCCTTATCAGATATCTTGCTATTCCCGGAATAATCCGGGGGGGTAGTATTACATCCGGTCAGCAAGAGAAGCAGGAAAATCCAAGTTCCCATCCATCTTTTCATATCCAATCTTTAAACTTCATGGGTCCGAATACCGGAACAAGCTAAAATACATGATTCCAATGAAACCCGCAATTAATGAATAGTGAAGCTAGTGCGTCAGGATAAGGATTGTGAAAGAAAATATATTTAGATTTGCCTAAATTTAAATTTCGACTACATGAATTATTCCGTGGCGGAAGAAAACTACATCAAGTCGGTGTATCATTTGCAGCAACAGGCTGACAGGGTCTCTACCAACCATTTGGCGGAGGCATTGCATACACAACCTGCATCGGTTACTGATATGATGAAAAAACTGCTGACCAAAAAACTGGTTCATTATGAACCGTACCGAGGGGTTAAACTAAGCAGCAATGGAAAAAAAGTAGCTCTACAAATCATCCGCAAGCATCGGCTTTGGGAATATTTTCTGGTGCACACACTGGGCTTTGGTTGGGAAGAAGTGCATGAGGTAGCAGAACAACTGGAACATGTAAACAGTCCAAAACTAATTGAACACCTGGATCGTTTCCTGGGTCATCCGCAATTCGATCCGCATGGAGATCCAATTCCGGATCAGCAAGGAAAAATTGCCTTTCGCGAGAGATTACCTCTCTTAGATCAACCAATTGGTCAATCGGTAGAAATAACCGGAGTTGGAAATGAATCGCCCTCCTTGCTGGAAATGTTGAAGCATCATCACATTCATTTAGGCATTCGCCTGAAAATCATTCGCAAATTCAGTTTTGATGGATCTGTTGAAGTAGCTATAGAAACTGCACAGCCCGTAATTATCAGTAAAGCACTAGCCGATTGTTTGCTGGTTAAATGGATTAGTTATGAACAATAAACCTTCTTCCGGCCTCGCCTCTCTGAGTGAGGTGCATGAAACAGTTGATACCACCCTGCCACGCAAGGGTTGGCGTCGCATTCTCGCATATATTGGACCGGCATATCTGGTAAGTGTAGGTTACATGGACCCAGGTAACTGGGCAACCGATTTACAGGGAGGAGCACGGTTCGGATATCAATTAATTTGGGTACTCCTGATGAGTAACTTGATGGCTCTGCTCTTGCAGAGTCTTAGTGCCCGCCTGGGAATAGTAACACGGCGTGACCTGGCACAGGCCAATAGGGAAAATTATCCACCCCTGGTCAATTTTAGTCTTTACATCTTATCTGAAATAGCGATTGCGGCTTGTGATATGGCTGAGGTACTGGGCATGGCCATCGGGATCCATTTATTAACAGGGTTGCCACTCTTGACAGGTACATTGATTACGATCGCAGATACGTTTTTATTTCTTCTGCTTCACCATTTCGGGATCAGGAAAATGGAAGCCTTTATTATTAGTTTAGTGGCCATCATCGGAATGTGTTTTCTAATTCAGATCATCATGGCAAAACCGGATATGAGTTCCGTTGTAACAGGGTTTGTTCCGAGCAACCTGACAGGTGATTCATTGTTTATTGCCATCGGAATCATCGGTGCAACCGTAATGCCCCATAACTTATATCTACATTCAGCTCTAGTACAAACGCGAAAAATCAGTAATGACCGGGAAGGAATTCGACGTGCAATTAAATACAACATCATTGATAGTGCCATTGCACTGAACGCAGCTTTTCTCGTCAATGCAGCAATTCTCATTCTGGCAGCCAGCCTGTTTTTTTCCAAAGGACATACGAATGTTGCCCAGATCCAGGAAGCCCATCGATTGCTCGAACCCTTGCTGGGAAATCAATGGGCACCTATCTTGTTTGCAGTGGCTCTTATTGCTGCCGGTCAAAGTTCCACGATCACAGGCACTCTGGCTGGTCAGATCGTTATGGAAGGATACCTGCACCTGCGCATCAATCCCTGGCTCCGTCGACTCATTACCCGACTTCTCGCCATCGTACCCGCGCTGCTGGTAATTTTAATTTATGGTGAGAACAAAGTTGATGATCTCCTGGTAATCAGTCAGATCATATTGAGTCTGCAACTGGGCTTCGCAGTTATTCCGCTCATTCATTTTGTGAGCGATAGAACAACTATGGGAGAATTTGTGATTTCATCTACAACCAAATTGGCAGCCTGGATCGTGGCAGCAATTCTTGTTTTTCTGAATGGCAGACTTGTTCTGGAACAACTCGATGCCTTCTATTCTTCAGACCTGGCGATAATCTGGAAATATCTGATGGTAATCCCCATCGGATGGATTGTCTGGCTTTTCTTCGTCATGACTTTCCTGCCGATTTTGAAAAAAAGAAAGGCAAGGAGAAAGGCATCCTTGCATGGAGATCCGATTACTTTCTCTGAGTTCAATGATATCCAACGTAAGTGTATTGCTATTGCACTGGACTTTACTGAAGCAGACAAACTGCTGATTGAAAATGCTATTGCACAGAAAAATGAAACTACAAAATTGGTGTTGATTCACTTAGTAGAAAGTGCTTCTGCA
>DAIMYK010000231.1:0-3473 GCA_036734525.1 Sediminibacterium sp.
GATAAATCGTCTTTATTATGAAAAAGTTCCTGCTTGCACCACTGCTCATTGCCGCATTGACCGGTGGAGCACAAAAACCTGTAAAAGAGAGTAATACACCCGCACATCCCAAACTCGTGGTAGGAATTGTGGTGGATCAGATGCGGTGGGACTACCTAACAAGGTATTATCCGCTTTTTCAGGCCAATGGTGGCTTCAGGAGAATGCTCGGAGATGGCTTCTCATTTGACAATACACAAATACCCTATGTTCCTACAGTTACTGCCTGTGGTCACACCTGCGTTTACACAGGAAGCATTCCTGCCTTACACGGGATTGTTGGGAACAAC
Organism: Sediminibacterium sp.; assembly: GCA_036734525.1. GTDB lineage: Bacteria > Bacteroidota > Bacteroidia > Chitinophagales > Chitinophagaceae > Sediminibacterium. The sequence goes on from DAIMYK010000231.1 coordinate 330, forward strand.
TGGTGGGACAATCGCCTGCAAAAAGGAATGTATTGCAGCGAGGATAAGTCTGTAAAAGGCGTAGGTAGCAAGACAGAGGAAGACGGTCAGATGAGTCCGAAAAACATGTTGACAACCTCAGTCTGTGATGAACTTAGGCTGGCATCTAATTTTTCCAGCAAGGTCATTGGAATTGCTATCAAAGACCGCGGCGCCATCCTGCCTGCAGGGCATTCTGCCAATGCTGCTTACTGGTATGAATCTAAAACCGGTAACTTCATCAGCAGTAGCTATTACATGAATGAGCTGCCCGGATGGGTGCAGCAATTCAATGGTCGCAAATTACCCGATTCATTGTACCGTTTGGGATGGAAAACTGCTTTACCTGCAGCTACTTATTCCCTATATTCTTCAGCTGATGATAAATCATACGAGAGCAAACCATTTGGAAAGGAGGCACTCGGTTTCCCATATGACCTAAGCAAATTTGTTGGCAAAGATTATTCAAAAATTTCCAGTACCCCCTGGGGTAATACCTTAACTGCTGAAATGGCCAAAGCAGCAGTTATTGCAGAAAAGTTGGGACAAGGATCTGCAACCGATTTTCTGGCCATCAGCTTTTCTTCCCCCGATTATATTGGTCACTCTTTTGGTCCTAATTCCTGGGAAAATACAGATGATTATGTTCGTTTGGACCAGGAATTGGGGAGGTTATTTCAATTCCTCGATGCTCAGGTTGGTGCAAAAGCATATACTGTTTTCCTCACCGCAGATCATGCTGTAGCTCATATACCCGGATACTTGAAGGAAAATCGTATTCCGGGTGGATTGCTGGATATGTCCGGGATGATGAAAGACATGAATCTGCAGATTAAACAACGTTATGGAGTGGAAAATGCGATTGCTTCTATCATGAATGAACAAGTGTACCTGAGCCGAAAAAGATTGGATACCTCAAAAGCTGATGTGTTGGAAATTAAAAACTTCATTGTCCAGTACCTTTTGAAAGAAGAGAACATAACACATGCATTCGCTAGTGATGATATTTTGATTACTCCATTACCGAAAGCCATTCGGGAAATGTATGCCAATGGATATCATCCTTCCCGCAGCGGTGATGTGAGTTTTATTCCCAAACCCGGATACTTTATTGGTGGAAATACAGGCACAACCCATGGATCTCCTTTTCAATATGATACACATATACCATTGCTGTGGTATGGTTGGGGAATTAAGAAAGGCAGCAGCAATAAGATCGTGTACATGACAGACAATGCACCACCTGTAGCCGCTCAATAGCGTATTCAAGCCCCCAATGGTAATGTTGGGAACGTGCTGGAGGAAGCCTTCCTGCCGGAAGCAGGAAAATCTCATAAGTAATCGAGAATATTACTCTCTGATTATCTTTCTATAGGAATCCGCAGTATCAACTACGCTTGACCGAGTTTTGTGCGGAGATTTTTATCCAGTACTTCGAGGAATTCCTCTGTGTAGAGATAGTGTTCACCATGTTGAACCTTGTTCCCATGAATACAAACCGCGAGATCCTTCGTCATTAGTCCGCTTTCAACTGTTTCAACACATACTTTTTCCAGGGTTTGACTAAAGTGAATCAGTGCATCATTGTTATCCAACTTACCCCTGAATTCCAATCCACGTGTCCAGGCAAAAATGGATGCTATAGGATTGGTTGAAGTAGGTTTCCCTTTTTGATGGTCCCGATAGTGGCGGGTGACTGTTCCATGAGCAGCTTCTGCTTCCATCACTTTTCCATCAGGAGTTATAAGCGTAGAAGTCATTAATCCAAGGGAGCCGAATCCCTGGGCAACTGTATCACTTTGAACATCCCCATCATAATTTTTACAAGCCCAGACAAAATTACCATTCCATTTGAGGGCGCTGGCTACCATGTCGTCTATCAAACGATGTTCATAGGTAATACCTGCAGCATCAAAAGCAGTCTTGAATTCCTCCTGATAGACAACTTCAAAAATATCTTTGAACCTGCCATCGTATTTTTTCAGGATGGTATTTTTGGTAGACAAATAGAGCGGCCACTTTTTGGCAAGTGCTGTATTGAAACAGCTTCTTGCAAAACCACGAATACTTTCATCGGTGTTGTACATTGCCAGTGCAACGCCATCACCCTTGAATTGATACACTTCATGCTCAATTACCTGTCCGTCTTCACCTTCAAAACGTATCGTTAGCTTACCTTTTCCTTTGGTAACAAAATCGGTAGCCCTGTATTGATCACCAAAAGCATGTCTGCCAATACAGATCGGGGCAGTCCAGTTCGGAACCAGTCGGGGCACATTCTGGCATACAATAGGTTCACGGAATACAGTTCCGTCAAGAATATTACGAATCGTTCCGTTCGGACTCTTCCACATTTGCTTCAGGCTAAATTCCTGCACCCTTTGCTCGTCCGGCGTAATCGTGGCACACTTGATTCCCACACCATATTCCTTAATTGCATTAGCAGCGTCAATGGTTACCTGGTCATTGGTCTGATCGCGGTATTCAATCCCAAGATCATAGTATTTGATATCAATATCCAGGTATGGTAGAATCAACTTTTCCTTGATAAATTTCCAAATGATACGGGTCATTTCATCTCCATCCAATTCAACAACCGGATTGGATACTTTAATTTTTTCCAACATATAAAATTTAGTTATGCGATACTTTAATAAATGCAAATGTAATGAATCAGAACTTTTATTGAACATTCACCACCAAAACCGGAATATTGAGTGCATGCCTTACCCCCTCAATGGTTTCTCCAAAAAGGTAGTCTTTAAGACCGGTATGACGGTGTGCGCCCATAACGAGCAGGTCTGCTTCGCAATTTTTTGTGAGACGGACTATTTCCTTTACCCGATTACCGTATCCCAGAGCTATTTCAACTTTTAATCCTTTCTGGTCCAATTGAAATTGATAATGTTCCAGCCGGATTCTGTCAGCCCGGGTTTCTTCATCATCACTTGAAGCGCCAAAATACCCTGCAGAAGCACTTTCTACTACGTGAATCAACACCAATTTTGTAGCTTCATTTTTCTGAGCAACAGCATTTTCTATCAGCAGTTTGGCTGCTTCTGTAAAGTCGAGTGCAATGGCTATGCTCTTTCGTTGGATATGATTGAACTCAGAGATAGTAAGCGG
>DAIMYK010000232.1:0-2511 GCA_036734525.1 Sediminibacterium sp.
GGGATGACCTGACCAGTGCCGGAGGAATTATAGTGGATGATCTCATTCAGCTGCACATGAATATACAATTGATACGGAATTAATTCTTCTCCTTTTTTCCGAACATCACAGCCCACTGGTTGTTATAACAAAGTATGAATATTGAAATCATTGCGGGCAGTCCCCGCCGGGAAAGTGTTTCTTTCCGAGTAGCCCTCCACTTACAGCAACAACTAACTCAAAGCAGCTCACACCAGGTGAACATCATCGATGTAAGGGATTGGGATTTCCCCCTGCTGCAGGATGTGATCAATTCTCCTGAGACAGCTCCGGAACACCTGGCACCATTGGCGCGGCGAATGTTCGCTGCCGATGCATTTATTCTGGTAACCCCCGAATACAACGGCACATATACGGCAGCACTGAAAAACCTGCTCGATCATTTTCCCAAGCAAAGCCATAAGGCCTTTGGAGTGGTAACCGCTTCCCCCGGTGCCATGGGTGGCATGCGCGGAAGTCAGCAACTATTGCTATTGGTATCGGCTCTCTTCGGCGTTGCTTGTCCGAACATGCTCATTGTACCCGGTGTTGAGAAGAAGTTCGATGCGGAAGGGCAGTTAATTGACCCCGCCTTTGCCAAATCGGTGGAAACCTTCCTGCGGGAATGGCTTTGGCTGGCAGAAGCAATTTATGCCACGAAAGCCTGATAATTCATACGGAACTACCACAGTTAGTTTGTAACTTCGCCCCGTCATCTCAGACCCATCTCATGAGCGATGCCATCAAACACGAATGTGGACTTGCCTACATTCGGCTGAGAAAACCCTTCTCTTTTAACCTGCAAAAGCACGGGTCGGTGATGTACGGTCTGAGCAAGCTGTACCTGCTCATGGAGAAGCAGCACAACAGGGGTCAGGATGGAGCCGGACTGGCAGTAGTTAAACTAGACACACAGCCGGGGAGTCCTTTTTTGCACCGCATGCGCAGCAACGCACAGCAACCCATAGCAGATCTCTTTTTTACCATTGGCCAGCAGATCGCTGAGCTCGAAAAATACCAGCCCGATATCAAATCGCATCCCGGCCTGATGAAGGGGCACCTGCCTTTTTTGGGAGAGTTGTAGTTGGGGCACCTGCGCTATGGTACTCAGGGCAAGAACAATGTAGAGTTCTGTCATCCTTTTATCAAGCGTGACCTGGTGCCTGGCAAGAACCTGGCGTTGGCGGGTAATTTTAATTTAGTGAATACCGAGGAATTATTTGATAGGGTCAATATTCATCCCGGAGATTTTCAGCAGCAGAGTGACCTGGCAGCTATGTTGGAAGTACTGCATCATTTTCTGGTGCAGGATGAAGAAGAGCATCCCAATGCCGCCGATTTGGGTAAGGTATTGCGCAAGGCCACGCCGCTTTTTGATGGAGGGTTTACGATAGGTGGGTTGTTGGGGAATGGCCATAGTTTTGTTATGCGCGATGCGCATGGAATCAGACCGGCGTATTATTATATCAATGATGAAGTGATTGTGGCTGCCAGTGAGCGGGCTGCGATACGAACGACTTTCAATGTAGGAGAAAATGAAGTGCTAGAGTTGATGCCGGGGATGGCACTGTTGGTAGATGATGCCGGCAATTATAGTTGTGAGCAGATTTTGCCACCGCAGGAGAGAAGGGCATGTAGTTTTGAGCGCATCTATTTTTCCCGCGGCAGTGATGAAAAGATTTACCGCGAGCGAATCGCGCTTGGACATCATCTGAGTAAAACGGTGTTGGAGAGCATACAATACGATTTAAAGAATACCATTTTCAGTTACATACCCAATACGGCGGAAGTTGCTTTTTATGGTTTGGTGAAGGGGATGGAGGAATATCTGAATAAGATCAAGGTTGAGCGCTTATTGAGTTGGGGGAATGATTTCACGCCTGAGCGTTTGGAAGAGATGGTCAACCGGAAGATCCGGCAGGAGAAGATTGCCATCAAGGATGTGAAGCTGCGAACGTTCATTACGGAAGACAGCAACCGCAATGAAATGGTGCAGCACGTGTATGATGTTACTTATGGTACGGTGCGCAAGCACGAGGATACCTTGGTGGTGATAGATGACAGTATTGTGCGGGGTACAACTTTGCGGGAAAGCATTGTGCGCATGTTGCTGCGTTTGGAGCCGAAGAAAATCATTGTTGTTTCTTCAGCGCCGCAGATCAGGTATCCGGATTGTTACGGTATTGATATGAGTAAGTTAGGTGACTTCATTGCATTTCGTGCGGCGGTGGCTTTGTTGAAAGACAGGAACAGTGAGCATGTGATGCAGGAGATTGCCGATCGCATACGCGAGTTGGAGGAAAAGAATTTGTTGCATACGGAGAATGTGGTGCGCCAGTTGTATAAGCCATTTACGACGGAAGAGATTTCTGATAAGATTGCCGAGTTGATAACACCTGTAGGCACTACAATACCGATACAGGTGATCTATCAGACCATTGAAGATTTACATGATAGTTGTCCGACCAATACGGGTGACTGGTATTTTACAGG
>DAIMYK010000232.1:2521-3415 GCA_036734525.1 Sediminibacterium sp.
CCCACGCCCGGAGGCAATCGGGTGGTGAACAAGGCTTTCCTGAATTATCTCGAGGGGAAGAATGTAAGGGGGTATTAATATCACTGACATACACCTTTGGCGTTTCGTCAGTGTATCGTCTATTATAAATCGACAGCAATTATTGTGGTGGGAAATCAAGTATTTGACTACTTCTTTTCGTGGCTGGTTATTTATGTTGTCGGGGGTGTCTTATGGGGCCCTTTCCCTTCCGCAGGGTAAATTTCACCTACCCCTTTATTGAGAATCAATGTTTTAAGTCCTTTTTTGGGGTAGGCGATTACGGTTTTCCGCAATTGTCTGGTATTGTTGTTTTGTTGATATTTGGCCTTGCTTTTGTCTGTTAGGGTTCAACTGAAACAGGCGGGAGTCATCAAATACCAAAACCAACTAGAAAATGAAACATTTATTCGGACGTATTGACAGCTGGTTACAAAAAATTTTTGTGGTGGAGTTGCCGGAGAATATTGGCCGCAACATCAGCAAGCAGGAATTGATTGATCTGTATTTTTCTTGTGGCAAGGAAGGAGATGTGTTTCGCCGGGAGGTGCGTCAGTTGTTGGAGCAGCGATTACCGGGGAAGGTGACGGATAAGGAGATCAATTGGTGTCTGGAATGGGTTGCAGCAGTTTCTAAGCGGAGGAGGTGATGGTTGGTAGTATATTCGCTGATCAGCATGACCCGCTTTGAGTGACAAATGAAGGGATTGGAAATGGATGAAGGCATGATTTGGGAGTGGGTAATGGAGTTTTGCTTGTAGGTAATGTTTCCATTAATTATAAAGCAACTAATCAAGAGCTACAGGAAAAAATTGCAATTATTACTTGAGCGTAGAAAAAAAATAAGTATCGGTATATGGGTTTGTATAATTTCAAC
>DAIMYK010000233.1:0-3412 GCA_036734525.1 Sediminibacterium sp.
TTTTTCGGGAGCGCCAGTCATTCACTTGCATCACACCCAGTCCGATCCACACGGCGAAAGCAAAGAAGCTTCCACCGTAAGCGTAGTCACGTTCCCTGGGTTGGTTACCGGGCTGGTTGAGGTAAAGAACAATGGCGATACCTGTAAAGAAGAAAAGCAACACATTGATCCAGGCGTCTGCTTCATGGCGACGGAAATGGAAGAAGAGTCCCAGCAAGCCAAGAATCAGTGGCAACATAAACAGGCGATTGTGTGCCTTGTTGTTTTTGAGACTCTCCGGCATTTTATTTTGGTCGCCATAGATGATGTTATCAATGGGGGTAATACCGGTTATCCAGTTGCCATCGCGCAGATTGGCTACATAGAATCCCTGGTTGTCATTTTGCTTACCGGAGAAATTCCACATGAAATAGCGGAAGTACATGAAGTAAACCTGGTAGGAAGTAAAGAATGCCAGGTTATCACGCTGTGTTGGTTCGGCATCATAGGAGCCATCTTTGTTTTTGCCGATACCCAGCACCTGAGCATAATAATCTGCATGGTATTGGTCGTTGCTGGCATCCCATACGCGGGGGAATACCATTTTATCTTCTGCGCGGTACATGTATTTTTTGTCCTCGCCTATTTCCACATATTTATCGCCTGACTTTTGGTAGCGCATACCGTTGTTCTTGAGAGAATACGGACGGGCAGTGAATTTGGCACCATATACTAATGGAAAATCACCATATTGATCACGGCCCAGATAACCTACCAGACTCATGGGATTATCTACATTGTACATATCCACGGAAGGATCTGCATTGCTGCGGAGCATGGTAGTAACATAAGAACTATATCCGATCAGTAGGAAGACAATGCTCCACAGAGCCAGTGTCAGGTATTGCCAACCTCTTTTGGCTGCCTGCATTAGTCCAAAACGAATGGCTAATCCCAGCAACACGAAGAAGAACGCAAAGCCGGCAAAAAAGGGCAATCCGAAACTATTTACAAACACACGGTCAAAATAACCGGCGGCTTTGATGGAATAGGGTATAACTACAAATAAGGTGAAACCAAGAATCATGCAGGAAAGGAGGAAGAAAATGTAGGTGCCACCATAGATCTCCTTTTTTTCCTTGTTGTACTTTTCCAGGAGGAAGAATATGCCAAAGGCAAGAATGGCACCCAGCAAAACCAGGGCAGCCATGGTACCATCGAGTGGTGCTTCTTCACTGGCTTCTGAACTCGCGATGAAGAGTGCGCCGACAACACCCAGGACTGCGCCAACAGCGAGAAGGCGGAAGCACCAGGAGCGAAGCATGGCATAAGGGAAGCGTTCTCTGCGACGGAAATAATACACCATCACGATTGCCGGTATGGTAAGTAGGTTCAACAAGTGAACGCCGATGGAGAGACCCATCAGGAAGAAGATGAAAACGATCCAGCGGTCAGCACCCGGCTCATCGGCATGGGCTTCCCATTTCAGGATGGCCCAGAATACGATGGCGGTGAAAAAGGAGGAAAGGGCATATACTTCCCCTTCTACTGCGCTGTACCAGAAGGAGTCGCTAAAGGTATAGGCAAGTGCACCTACGGCACCGGCACCCATGATGGTCCACACCTGAGAAGCAGTGAGCGTATCTGAAATCTTTACCCCGGCGATGCGACGGGCAAAATGGGTGATCGTCCAAAACAGGAAGAGTATGGTAAATCCGCTGGCGAGGGCGCTCATGATGTTCACTGCACGGGCAGCGGTCATGGGATCATCCCCAAATGCAATGATGAAAATTCGTCCCAACAATACGAAGAGTGGGGCTCCCGGTGGGTGTGGAATTTGTAACTTAAAACAGCTGCTGACAAATTCGCCACAATCCCAAAAACTTCCGCCCGGTTCGGCGGTCATTACATACACTGTACAGGCGATCAGGCAGACAGCCCAGCCGACCAGGTTGTTGATCTTGTTAAACTGCATAAAACGTTGATTGTTTTCGTGGTTGCAAACTTACCTTTTTAATGGTAAACGGGATAATGAAGAGTTGCTAAAGTTTTACCCCCGGTGAAGTAGTTGCCACCCCCCTATTCCTCAAAACTATCCTATCTTTGCGCCCCATGGAAACACCCGGCAGCATAGCATTTCATACCCTGGGCTGTAAACTTAATTTCTCGGAAACCTCTACCCTTGCCCGACTGGTGGAAAGGGATGGCTTTACCCGAAGGGATTTCGATGAACAGGCGGATATCTATGTTATCAATACCTGTTCCGTGACAGAGAATGCGGACAAGGAATGTCGGCAACTGGTGAGACGCATCCGCCGCCGCTCTCCGGAAAGCTTTGTGGTGATCACAGGCTGTTATGCCCAACTTCAACCTGAAGCCATTGCTGCCATGGAAGGAGTAGACCTGGTTCTGGGGGCTGCTGCCAAGTTTAACCTGACCGATCACCTCAAGAATCTTTCCAGCAGCGGTTCCGCCCGAATCTGCAGTTGCGATATTGATGAAGTGCAGGACTTCCACACTGCTTTTTCACAGCAGGACAGAACCCGAACTTTTTTGAAGGTGCAGGATGGTTGTGACTATTCCTGTACTTTCTGTACCATACCCATGGCAAGGGGTCGAAGTAGAAGTCAGACCATTCCCAAAGTATTGGAGCAAGTTGAGCTGTTGGCGAAAGAAGGGGTTCAGGAAATCGTTTTAACAGGTGTCAACCTGGGTGATTTCGGTATCAGTCCGGATGGCAAGCGAATCAGCCAGTTCTCAGAATTGGTGAAAGCCCTTGACCAACAGGCCGCCGTTCCCCGTTTCAGAATTTCTTCCATTGAACCCAACTTACTTCATCCGGAGATCATTGATACCGTAGCTGCCAGTTCTTGCTTTATGCCGCATTTTCATGTTCCGCTGCAGAGCGGCAGCAACACCACACTGGCATCCATGCGCCGCAGGTACCGCCGCGAGTTGTATGCTGAACGGGTTGCACACATCAAATCAGTGATGCCGCATGCCGCTATTGGCGTTGATGTAATCGTGGGCTATCCCGGAGAAGATGAAACGGCGTTTCGGGAGACTGCCGATTTTCTTCAGGAGCTGGACATTACCTACCTGCACGTTTTCACTTATTCAGAAAGAGAGAATACACCTGCTGCAGCCATGCCACACGCAGTGCCCGTCGCTGAGCGCAATCAACGCAACAAGATTCTCCGACACTTATCATATCGCAAGCAAATGCTTTTCCAGGAGCAATTCACAGGCACAACCCGCAGGGTATTGTGGGAAGACCATGAAAAGGAAGGCATGATGGAAGGTTATACCGATAATTATATCCGTGTAAAAACGCCGTATCGCAGTGAATGGGCGAACAGGAGCATGGAATGGAAGATATGATAAGAGAACCGGCCTGATGAATTCTGAAGGGAATTCAACGTTCGTCTCCTGG
>DAIMYK010000234.1:0-3378 GCA_036734525.1 Sediminibacterium sp.
CAACACCTCTAAATGACTGTAAATCAACTTATTAAAAGAGTTTAATCAACTGAAATAAAATTATTTACAAATGATATCTCAAATAATACCTCAACAAAAACCCATAATCTTTGAACTATGAATCAATTAATGAGGAAAAGTGCCAGGAAAATGGGAAACCATTTTGAAATCACCGTTTCCAGCGAGGATGAAAAAACAGGAAACCAATGGATAAACCAGGCTTTTGATCTCATCAGCGATATTGAGAATCAATTGAGTACATACCTGCCGGGCAGTGACACATCCCGCATCAACGATGCGGCTGGCATTGAACCGGTAGAGGTCAGTAAGGATACATTCGAACTCATTCAGCGATGCCAGCGCCTTTCCCAACTGACCCAGGGGGCATTTGATATTAGCTATGGCTCGGTGGACAAGCGGCTTTGGAACTTTGATACTCATATGAAGCAACCTCCTGATAGGGCGACTGCCCTACAAAAGGCTAGACTGATTAACTATAGAAATATAGAACTGGATGCAGAAAGATCTACTGTGCTACTGAAAGAAAAAGGTATGCGCATAGGATTTGGAGGAATAGGAAAGGGGTATGCTGCTCAGAAAACAAGAGAATGGTTGCGTCATCAGGGGGTCACAGCCGGAATAGTCAACGCCTCCGGTGACCTGACTACCTGGGGAATGCAGCCGAATGGACAAGCATGGACCATCGGAATTGCCGACCCCAATCAATCCGGTAGCATATTCTCTTATCTGAATGTGTCAGATATGGCTGTTGCAACATCCGGGAACTATGAAAAATTTGTAGTCATCAACGGGAAAAAGTACTCGCATACCATTGATCCCAGAACCGGATTACCTATTACGGGAATTAAGAGTGTAACGATAGTAACCCCCAATGCTGAACTGGCTGATGCATTGACTACACCTGTTGCCATCATGGGTATTGAAGCGGGACTGGACCTGATTAATCAATTGCACCAGGTAGAATGTATTATCATTGATGATGATGACAGGATATATACCAGCAAGAACATTGAGTGGAAGGATGGGCGGAAAAGAAGCTAACTTAAGAACTCATAGAATACAAAAACCATGATTTCAATGAAACATTGTTTGTTGTTAGGGATTGCTTTGCTTCCTCTATTATCCGGTGCTCAGACCTTCGCAGAAAAACTGGGCTATCCCAAGGGAAGTAAGGTGCTCATTTTACATGTCGATGATGCAGGCATGTCAAAAGAATCCAACGAGGGAGTCTTTGAGTCAATCGAAAAAGGTGTAGCCAACTCTTTTAGCATCATGATGCCTTGTCCCTGGGTACCTGAAATTTTCTCTTACCTGAAGAAACATCCATCTGCAGATGCGGGCCTGCACCTGACCATGAATGCGGAATGGAAGGACTATCGCTGGGCACCACTAGCGGGCGCGGCTTCAGTTCCCGGTCTTACTGATCCACAGGGAGCCATGTGGTCTGGGGTTGTAGATGTGGTCACCCATGCAAAACCCAAAGAAATAGCAATTGAAATAGAAGCACAACTGCTCCGCTCCCGGAAAGCAGGATGGGAACCAACTCATTTTGATTCTCACATGGGAACACTCTTTGCTACGCCTGCCTTTCTGGAACAATACTTATCTATTGGGATGAGAGAAAAAATACCTGTTATGTTTCCCGGGGGGCACAGCACACTCGTGCAAAAAACCAATGGCGGGTTGCTTTCTGTCGATCAGGCAAAAGCGATTGGGGAAAAACTTTGGCAGGCAGGATTACCGGTGATAGATGATTTGCACAATGCGAGTTATGGGTTCAAGTACCCACAAGAAAAGGTAAGTGACCGGGAATTACAAAAATTGGCTGCAGATCAATACATCCGCTCTTTTGAAGGATTGCAACCGGGTATCACCATGGTGATCATGCATTGTTCAGTTGCAGGTGAACATTTTGAGCACATCTCATCCTCAGGAACCATACGTCGTGCAGATTGGCTCGCCATGCAATCAACGGACATGAAAAAATACCTGGAGAAAAACAAGATTATTGTAACCACCTGGAGGGAACTGATGGAGAGAAGAAAAAAATTACTTATTTCTTCGGGCGGGTAAATTTCCGCGGCAGTTTTATTGTCTTCCACACGATTTCCCGATAGCCATTTCTTTCATACAATACACCTAATTTCTTGGGCTGAATGACCACTAAGTCAGAATAGGCGGTATAATCTTTGGCACCCCCTTCCGGTGCCCAATCAATCATTTCATAAGGCTCCCAGGTTCTACCATCATCCTTGCTGATGTGTAACATAAGGTTGTTGCGGCGGGTGGAATCTTGAGCATGACTATGGGCTATAATCGCATCATTGCCATTATACCCTAACGTAAGCACTGAACCCTGGTTCACAGGATCGATCAGATTCTTTTCCAAATAAGTGGTATCCCAGCTACTACCGGCATTCCGGCTGCGGGAAATGAGGCGAAATTTCTGATCCCCACTCTGGTTGCGCGAGTTAAGTAAAATACCTCCATTGCCCAACTCTGCAGCCATAGATTCATTGCTGCCCGGATAATCTACATCCGTGCTGAGTTGAAAGGACCTGCCAAAATCGTCAGAAAAAAATGCATGGGCCCTGTAATCTCGAAAGCGGGCCTGCGGAGGACCGGAGGAATGATTGGCAGCAATAACCAACCTGCCTTTGTAGGGACCATGCATAATTTGCATCGCATGACCCGGTGTATTGGCATAACTGCGCCAATCCCCCGCTAAAGAAGTATTTCCCGAATGTTTGTGGACTTGTGAAGTAATGTTCACAGGAGGCTTCCAATTCATACCTCCATCATCTGAAACCCGGTACCAGGTTTCCTTCAAACCCATGCGCTCCCGCATTTGATGCTCGGTACAATTGCCGGTATTGTAAAATATCCAGACCCGACCCGGATGAACCGGGTTCAATAGATCAATGATGGGTGCGGGGTTCCCTGCCTGTAGATCATTGAATTCTGCCACTACCTGAAGTGCACCCCATTGCTTCCCCCCATCAGTACTTCTTTTCATGACAATATCAATATTGCCAAAATCTCCCGAACCATTCTTTCTTCCTTCGCAAAAGGCGAGCAGATCTCCATTGGCAGCACGAATAATAGCGGGTATACGAAAAGTATGGTATCCGGACTCACCGGAACGAAATACCACGACTGGATCAGATTGAGCGACTGATAGTGCCGGAAGAAGAAGAATCAACAGCAGACTCCAAAAGCAAAAAACATTGTTTTTCATTCTTGAATGTAAGAACAAAAGAGATTCCATTCAAAAAGGGTGCTTATAAGCAAGTATGAAATTCTGCCGGGTCCATAAAAAAGTCAACCACTTTTGAGAGACTTTTTTATGGTGATTCG
>DAIMYK010000235.1:0-3363 GCA_036734525.1 Sediminibacterium sp.
ATAAGATCATCCGCCTATTGGAAAATCGTTCCCTTCAGCGGCGTTGAAATCTTCCCTGCACTAAGCGTACGCTTCTGTGGGCTCACAGGTGCAGACCAGATTGCGATCTCCATGTGTATTGTTCACCCTTGCTACAGAAGGCCAGAATTTATTTCTGCTCACATAACTCAGCGGAAAAGCGGCAACCTCCCGGCTATAGGGTCTTGTCCATTCACTCGCACAAACAACAGCCATGGTATGTGGTGCCTGCTTGAGTGGATTACTCACCGGATCTGCCTGTCCTGATTCAATGGCTTTGATCTCTGCATGTATGGCAATCATTGCATCACAGAATCTGTCAAGTTCGCCCTTGTCTTCACTCTCAGTCGGCTCAATCATGATGGTACCCGCTACCGGAAAGCTCATCGTTGGTGCATGGAAACCATAATCTATCAAACGCTTCGCTACATCTTCGGCTTCAATACCTGCAGATGCTTTGAATGGACGTAAATCAACTATGAACTCATGTGCACAGGTGCCGTGCTTACCCGTATATAAGATCGAATAATAAGGAGCCAGTCTTGCTTTCATGTAGTTAGCATTCAGAATGGCAAATTCAGTAGCTCTCCTGATACCTGCACCTCCAAGCATGCGGATGTATCCATAACTGATCAATAAAATACTGGCTGATCCGTAAGGGGCAGCACTAACTGCACCCGGAAGGCTTTCCTGGTGGGTCAAAGCAGAATGACCGGGAAGGAAGGGAGCCAGTTTATCATTCACGCAGATAGGGCCCATGCCGGGACCACCACCACCGTGCGGTATCGCAAAAGTCTTGTGCAGGTTGAGATGGCAAACATCTGCTCCGATCATACCCGGACTTGTAAGACCTACCTGGGCATTCATATTGGCACCATCCATGTACACCAAACCACCATGATGGTGAATCAGGTCACATACCTCACGAATGGTCTCCTCAAATACGCCGTGTGTAGAAGGATAGGTCACCATCAGGCCACCTAATTGCTCACTGTATTGTTCTGCCTTCTGCTGTAGATCGAGCATGTCGATATTGCCTGCCTCATCACATTTCACCACCACCACTTTGAATCCTGCCATCACCGCACTCGCAGGGTTTGTACCATGGGCACTGATGGGAATCAACACCACATTGCGGTGTGGATTGCCGTGGTGACGGTGATAATCACGGATCGTTAGTAAGCCGGCATATTCTCCCTGTGCACCACTGTTGGGTTGTAAACTGCAGGCAGTGAACCCGGTTACCGAACACAGGGACTGGCGCAATTGATCGATGATCTGCGCATAACCCAGGCATTGATTCGCCGGTGCGAATGGATGTAATCCGCCAAATTCAGGCCAGCTCACCGGAATCATTTCTGTGGCGGCATTTAATTTCATGGTACAACTTCCCAGACTAATCATGCTGGTATTGAGCGAAAGATCTTTGTTCTCTAATTGTTTGATGTACCGCATCATCTGACTCTCACTCCGGTGAGAATGAAACACAGGATGCAGCAGATAAGGGGACTGTCGCTGCAGATTGACTGGAATGCGCACGCCATCGGTTGCAACACTGCTTTCCATCGCTTTTTTTCCTGCGGCAGCAGCAAATGCTTCCGTTAAAAGGGCAATCTCTGCATCGCCGGTTGTTTCGTCAATGCTTACACCCACTTCACCATTGGAAAAATAACGCAGATTGATCTTCCTGGCTTCCGCTTCAGCGCGCAATTGCGTAAGTGCCCTGGCATCGAAACAAAGTGTATCAAAATAGTGTGCATTGGATTGTCTGATGCCGAGCTCCTGCAGGTTCTTTTCCAGCACTTGTGCCCGGCGATGAATTTGCAGCGCAATATTTTTCAGTCCGTCAGGACCGTGATAGACTGCATACATAGCCGCCATATTGGCCAGCAGCGCCTGGGCCGTACATATATTCGATGTGGCTTTTTCTCTCTTGATGTGTTGTTCGCGTGTTTGCAAAGCCATGCGCAGGGCACGATTGCCGGCGGCATCAATGCTCACACCGATCAGTCTTCCGGGCATACCTCTCTTAAAAATATCGCGGGTGGCAAAAAATGCAGCATGTGGTCCGCCATAACCCATGGGAACACCGAATCTTTGAGCTGAACCTACGGCCACATCAGCTCCCCATTCACCGGGTGGCACCAATAAAGTAAGTGCCAGCAGGTCGGTGGCAGCAATCACCAAGCCACCTGCGGCGTGCACCTGTTCGGTGAATGCCGTCAGCGAATGAATGGCCCCGCGGTTGTTGGGATATTGCACGAGGGCGCCAAAATAAGTGGTATCGATGGATGCAGATTGCACATCGCCTGTGATGATTTCTATTCCCAGGGGAGCAGCCCTTGTGATCAATACATCCAATGTTTGTGGAAATACTTCCTGATCAACAAAGAGTTTGGGTCTCTCCGGTATGTCTGCTTTGTTCAGGTGATGGAACAGCATCGACATCGCTTCGGCAGCAGCGGTGGCTTCATCCAGGAGCGATGCGTTCGCAATGGGGAGTCCGGTCAGGTCGGCCACCATGGTCTGAAAATTCAACAAACTTTCCAAGCGACCCTGTGAAATTTCAGCCTGATAGGGCGTGTATTGGGTGTACCATCCCGGATTTTCAAAAATGTTTCTCAAGATCACACTTGGGGTAATGGTACCATAGTATCCTTGTCCGATAAAATTGCTGAATACCTGATTCTTGGCGGCAATCTGTTTCATCATTTGCAGGTACTCAAATTCAGTCATGGGTGCCGGGATCTCGGGATCCTGTTTTACTCTGATGGCCGCAGGTATGGTTTGGCTTATCAGGGTCTCTATGTCAGGAACACCAATTTGTTCCAACATCTCACGGGTTTCTTCACCGCGGGGACCTATGTGTCTGCTTTCAAATTCACTGGTAAGGGACGCTTTCTTCTGGCTCATGGATAGAATTGTAAAGGTGATCTGGATAAACTTCCGCAAACCGTGTTTGCGAATGCGCAAAGTTACTGTAAGTCGGTTTAGCTTGTGCCATTTTGTTGCACTTGGGGATAGTTTGTGCATCTCCTACATCCACGTTTTTACTTCCCTTTATCCCCTGTGCTGATTAATGCTTATTTTTCCACCCGGATCTTACACAAAACCCATGTCAAACCCGCCCGAATTAGACCATTGGCAGAAAAAAACTGAGGAGCACCGGCGCGATTATCAGCGATTGCTGGAGCGGGGTGACCGCAAAAAAATGCTGGCTCATTTGCCCGATTTTCATACGGAGGCATTCAGCAAAATTTCCTGCCTGGATTGTGCCGGCTGCTGTTCCGGGTATTCCCCCAGATTCAAAACCCCCGATATCAAAAGGATCAGCAAGCACCTGCG
>DAIMYK010000236.1:0-3341 GCA_036734525.1 Sediminibacterium sp.
GAAAGGTGCGCAAGGCGACATTTCAGGCATTCTCACTTCTAACATTTAGTTTGGTTGATTGTAAAGTCAATACCTTTGTTCATCAGATTTAAAAACTACTCAAATGATGAAAAAAATCCTCTCTCTCTTACTCTTTTTGGGTGCTGTTTCCGTTGCTATCGGTCAGGTTACAGCCAAGAAGTACGTATTAATCGAGCACTTTACAAATTCTAATTGCAGTTCCTGCGCAAGTAAGAATCCGGCATTCTTCAATCTTATCAATCAGGCCCAATATGCTGACGATGTGCATCATGTGAGCATTCATCCCATGTTCCCATACCCCTCATGCGTGTTTTACCAGGCTAATACTACTGAAAATACCGCATGGACGAATCTTTATCCTGTTGCGGGCACACCATCTATTGCGTTGAATGGCGCATACCAGAACCCTTCCACGCCTATTTTGACGGAGACTAAGTTGCAGACTTACCTGAATCAAACGAGCCCATTGCATATGAAAGTAACAGAAACCGGCCCCAATAATGCACGACAAGTAAAAGTTACTGCCAAAGCATTAGATGCGATCCCTTCCGGGAATTACAAGCTGTTTGTAGCGATTGTTGAAAAAAAGGTCAATCAGCAAACGGGTAATGGCGAATCTGTGCACCACAATGTTTTCAGAAAAATGCTGACTGCGGTGCAGGGGAATGCGTTTACTGTTCCAGCAGCAGGCGAAACTGTAGACTATGAGTTTTCTTATAGTGTAAGCAACAATTGGAATCCGGATGAAGTATATGTATTGGCTTTTGTCAAGGAAGTGGATACCAAGGTTGTACTAAACAGCGGAACACGTTTTGATCCGGTACTTACTTCCACCATTGAATCAACTCCTCAGCAACTTCAAATATTCCCTAATCCTGTATCAGCAACCGCTGTTTTGGATCTTGGTTTGGATAAGGCGGTCGCTGTTGAATTGTTTGCCTTAAACGGACAACGATATCAGACCGGTTTTGAGGCACAAGGAAGTCTGGTTTCTTTGAATACAGCAAGCCTTCCCAAAGGCGTATATCTGGTCAAAGTAACTGGCTCTCAGGCTACTTATACCGGAAAGTTTATCAAGCAATAAGCACCGGGACACCTAAAACAAAGATGCCACAGGGAATCGACCTCCCCTGTGGCATCTTTGTTTTTTCTTCTAAACGACTATTGGGCTTCAATCTTTTTGACTTCGCCTGAGCCACTTACACTGGAATTAACGGTTGGAGAACCGCTGTAATATACATCCCCAGAGCCGGATACATTTGCCGTTAATGAAGTAACTACATCTGCTGTGATGGTTCCGGATCCGGAAATGCTTGCAGTTAAATTGTTAGCAGTAAAGGATTTAGCATGTATCTCACCACTGCCTGAAATGTCAGCTGACCAGTCGTTACACTTTCCGCCCAGGGTTATTTCTCCACTTCCGGAAACCGCTGTGTGTAAAGTGTTTATGGTTGACTGTGTGCAAGATACTTCACCTGAACCGCCAATACTTATATCCATTTTATCCGTATTAAAAGCACTTGCCACCTTAATGGAACCACTTCCGCCAACTGCAAGCTGGTCAAGGGCCGGCATCGTTACGCGGATTTTAATCGGTTCAGAACTGTTGTAGTTTTCATTATTGAATATGATCAGCCTGCCATTTTCCGACTTGGTTTGAATGAGTGGCAACAGATTTTGCTGGGCGGAGATCTCAAGGGCAAAAGATTCCCCTATGAGAACCTCTACATCAGCAGATAAGTCTAACTGGATACCCCTAAAGTTATCGACGGTACGGGATTCTGTCTGTGGAGGCCCTTCACCCTTTACCCCGCTAAAGCCCCAGTGTATACCGTTACAAGTACGGTTACCAACGACAAATATTCCCACTAAAAACATGAAAATTAGCAAATTGCGCATGGTATTTTGATTTTTGTTTTGGAATGATGCAGAGAATTAAGGTCTTTGCGGTTTAATGTTTGCTTTGACACGCATTAATCATCAGAGGTTGCAATGACCCTCTATAAAATGATATAAGGTATATGTTCGTAATGCTTTTTCAACTGATAATGGCCTTTCAACTCCATGCGATTTCTAATCCGGTTACCGCAACACCAATAGTGTCATGGCAAACAGAAAAAGACCACGATTTTGGCAAAATGAGGCATGAGCGTCCGCAAACGTTCGTGTTCAAATTTACAAATATCAACGCGGAACCTATTCTGATTGAAAATGTGAGAACTACATGTGGCTGTACCGCTGCCACCTGGACAGAAGGAGATATTGCTTCAGGCGCCAGCGGAGAGATAGTAGTGGAGTATGACGCCTATCAGCGTGGGAGCTTCAGTAAAAAAATCAGGGTATTTTTCAACAAGCAACGAAAACCTGAAATATTATGGATCCGGGGAGAAGTGGATTAACTCCCCCCGGATCCATAGGTTTAATGCGCATAAATTTCCCCTCTGGACGCCTTTAAGGTATTCATCAGCAAAGAGGTTACCGTCATTAATCCTACCCCGCCCGGCACAGGGGTGATGAAGCTGCTTCGAGGCGCAACCTGGTCAAAATCAACATCTCCGGCGATACGGGTGCCAGATTTTTTGGTGTCGTCAGGAATACGATTAATACCAACATCGATCACTACTGCGCCTTCCTTGACCCAGTCGCCCTTTACAAACTCTGGTATGCCAATAGCTGCCACCACAATATCTGCCCTGCGAACTTCTGCGGGCAGGTCCTTAGTCCGGGAATGCGTCAATGTAACCGTGCAATCACCCGGGTAGCCTTTTCTGGAAAGCAAAATGCTCATGGGAGTGCCTACTATATTGCTTCTGCCGATTACGACGCAATGTTTTCCGGAGGTTTCAATGTTGTATCGTTTGAGCATTTCCAAAATACCCATTGGAGTAGCTGGCAAGAAAGCAGGCAAGCCTTGCGCCATCCGTCCGAAATTGACGGGATGAAACCCATCAACATCTTTTTCCGGAGCGATAGCAAGTGTAACCGCCTCCTCATCTATATGCTTGGGTAAGGGTAATTGAACGATAAAACCATCTACATCTGGGTCCTGGTTCAATCCTTCCACAATTTTTAGCAATTCAGCCTGAGAGGTATCTGCCTCACAACGGATCAAGGTGCTTTTAAACCCTACCTGTTCACAAGATTTAATTTTGGATGCAACATATACCTGACTTGCTGGATTTTCGCCAACAATAATAGCTGCCAAATGGGGAATTTTACCGCCCTGAAGCTTGATCTGCTCTACCTCTGCTGCCAGTTCTGATTTGATTTGTTCAGAGAGAACTTTTCCGTCGAGTAAATGCATGGGAGATTTAGGTGTT
>DAIMYK010000237.1:0-3327 GCA_036734525.1 Sediminibacterium sp.
GAAGAGCAGGCATGGATGATGGTTGAGTCAGCCGGTCTATTTGCTGCGCAGGAAATGTTTCCCTATTTCAAATCCATGGACGAAACGCCTGCGCAATATGATGGAAAAGGAAAAGTAATCACACATCCGCAACTGAAAAAAATATTCGCTGTCGCTGCCGAACAAGGCTGGATAGGAGGTAATGCCTCTTTTGAATTGGGTGGCATGCAACTTCCGGAAATGTTATTCAGCACCGGACACCTGCTCTTTCAGGCTGCTAACAATGCTGTGCAGGGTTATCTGGGTTTGTCAGGCGGTGCCGCCGGACTTATTACCAGCTTTGGAAATGAAGAGCAGATCAAAACATACGTTCCCAATATATTCGGTGGAAAATGGCAGGGCACCATGGCGCTGACGGAACCGCAGGCAGGTAGCTCATTAAGCGATATCACCACAACTGCCTACCCTACTGAAGAAGGTCACTACCTGATAAAAGGACAGAAGATCTTCATTTCAGGAGGACAACATGGAGCTGCTGAAAATTTTGTGCACCTTACCCTGGCAAGGATCAAAGATGCTCCTGCGGGTACCAAGGGCATTTCCCTTTTCATTATTCCGGCTCTGCGCCCAACAACCGAGGGATCACTGGATGACAATGACGTTTATTGTGCCGGTGACTTCCAAAAAATGGGACAACGAGGGTATGCTACAACACATCTGGTTTTTGGTGATCATGACAACTGTCGCGGCTATCTCGTAGGAGAAGCCAATAAAGGACTGGCCTACATGTTCCAAATGATGAATGGAGCCCGCATCAGTGTGGGTATGTGTGCAGCCGGTGTTGCGATGGCTGCTATGCAATATAGTCTGACTTATGCACAGGAAAGACCTCAAGGCAGACATGCCCATGAAAAAGATCCCCTGCAACCACCCGTACTAATTATCAACCATGCTGATGTTCAGCGAATGCTTCTCACCCAACAAGCCATTGTGGGTGGCTCCATCTCACTGGGTATGGAATGTACCAAATTATATGACCTGTGTGAAGTTACTTCGGGTGAGGAAAAAGAGAAACACTTTCTGTTACTCGAAATTCTCACGCCCATCATGAAAACCTATGCTTCTGAACAGGGTATCCGTTCAGTATCGAATGCACTTCAGATTCTGGGTGGATATGGATTTACAACAGACTTCCCGATACAGCAACTCTACAGAGCCATACGCATTATGTCACTCTATGAAGGAACCACGGGCATTCAATCGCTCGATCTGCTGGGGCGAAAGGTAACCATGCACCAGGGAAAGGCGTTGCAGGTATTGGAAACTGCCATTCAGGAGACGCTGCAGGAAGCCAACAACTTTCCTGAACTCAGCGCCTGCAGACAGCAAATGATTGAGGAATTAGAAAGGATGAAAAGAGTTCTGGTTTATCTTCAACCCAGGCTGATGGCCGGCAAAGTCGGAGAATTCCTGGCAGATGCATCTGTTTTTATGGAGCTGTCCAGTTACATAGTGATTGGCTGGCAATGGCTGAAGATGGGCGTCTCTGCCAGCCGCCAGTTGGCAGCAAACAGTTCACTATCTGAAAGCACCCGAGATCGGCTGAAGTTTATCCTCCATACCATGGAATTTTATTTCCGCTATGAACTCAGTCATACGGCAGCATTTGAACATACTATTTGCCGGCCGGAACATTTGACCCGCCTTTCGGAAAGTGATTGGAAACAAGCTACTTCAGCATAATATCCACATCCATCTTCGGTTATCATTCGGGCAAAAAGGAATAAGTATCTTTAGCACTTTAATATACGTTTACCATGCTAAAAGTGGGTGTTTTTGGAGTAGGTCACCTGGGCAAGTTCCACCTGAACAACTGGAAAGAAATAGAGGGCGTAAAACTGGTAGGTTTTTTTGACCCTCACCAGGAAACCGCGAAACAAGTGGCGGATGAATATGGACTTAAGCGTTACACAGATGCTGACAAATTAATTGATGCCTGTGATATCATCGATGTCATCACCCCTACAGACCGGCATTTTGAAGTTTGTATGGCTGCTGTTAGAAAGGGAAAGCATGTATTTGTGGAAAAGCCCATGGCTGCCTCTGTGAAAGAGGGAAGAGACCTCGTAAAAATGGTGCGGGAAGCCAATGTGAAATTACAGGTAGGCCACATTGAAAGGTTCAACCCTGCATTTCAGGCCATCCAGAAAATGTCACTCAATCCGATGTTCATAGAAGTTCACAGATTGGCTCAATTCAATCCAAGAGGAACAGAAGTGAGTGTGATAATGGACCTTATGATTCATGATATAGACATCATTTTAAGTCTGGTAAAGAGCGATGTCAAAAATATTTATGCCAGTGGGGTATCAGTGATTACCGACACACCGGATATCGCGAATGTTCGTATTGAATTCAACAATGGCTGTGTTGCCAACCTGACGAGCAGCCGCATCAGTATGAAGAAGATGCGTAAAATGCGACTGTTCCAGAAAGATGCATATATAGGTGTTGACTTTTTGGAGAAAAAAACAGAAATCATCAAGCTCAAACAACCGGAAGATCAACAGGTATTTTCTTTCGACATAGAAACCCGCCAGGGTAAAAAAACCATTGCCATTGCTACTCCTTCCATTGAGCCAACCAATGCAATGAGAGATGAGTTGACCTCTTTCGTCCATGCAATCCGCAATCAACAACCTGTTCAAGTCAGTGAAATAGACGGATTGATGGCGATGGAAGTGGGACACCAAATCATGGAAAAAATCAATCTTACTACTTCGCTCATTTAACTGAATGGATGCCAAGAAAAACAGCTATGCCTATGTGGTCAGCGATTGCCTCAGCATAGGGGCTGCAATTGTATCCATCTATATGCTCCGTGAATGGTTCTTGTTGCCCATTCTACAGCCAGATCTGGGACTTCTGTACATCATTTGCTGGCTCATATGGTTTGCCTTCACAGGAGCTTATTATCAGCCGCTCGCAGAAAGATCCAGGTTGAATGAATGGAGCATTACTATCATCAATACACTGGTTGCCTGTATACTGCTTCACCTTTTCCTTCCGGCCTGGTTTTCAGGTTGGAGCAATTGGTTCCTTTTTTGGCTGGTACATCTCTTTTGGGTTCTAGTAGGCAGAAGCTGGGTACTTTGGTGGATAAAGCACTCCCTTAGCTCGGGTAAAATTTCTTTTTCCACTTTAATTGTTGGACAAGGAGCTACAGCCCGAAAACTCATTGAGGACCTGCAAAAAAATTATACTTACCTCGGTTATCAATCCATGGGGTACTTGTCAACTGATGATGCCATTTCTTCCCGCGAAATTCTACCCATTCCTCAATTGGGA
>DAIMYK010000238.1:0-3313 GCA_036734525.1 Sediminibacterium sp.
GCCGAAAAATTGTTAGCAAGAATATTTTGGTGCCGGTGGGCTGCGTGGTGATTGCCCTGACAACATCATTGATGTCACTTTTCCTGACCTCCACACCACTTATTGGCGATATTGTCTTGCCCACTCTTGCATAAAGCAGCCGCAGATAATCATAAATTTCTGTCATGCTGCCCACGGTACTGCGGGGAGTTCGGGTTATAACTTTTTGCTCAATGGCTTTAGCCGGACAAAGTCCTTTGATATCATACACATCCTGCTTTGCCATCCGGTCCATGAACTGGCGGGCATATGCACTCAGGCTTTCCGCATACCTGCGCTGACCTTCAGCAAAAAGGGTGTCAATCGTTAAAGAGGATTTCCCGCTGCCGGATACACCGGTCACTACCACTAACTTACCCCTGGGTATACGCACAGAAATATTCTGGAGATTGTGCACACGTGCTCCCCTGATGTCAATGTCTTCGGGTACGGGTTTCCGATGTGCTGTGGTGGAACGGGATACTTGCCTGGCCATAAGTCTGCAAAATAAACATATAAATCACGGCTTTGTTGGCCTAATCCTGAACTTGTCTGTGTGAAAAATGACCGGCGGATGAAATTCCGGCATGTGAATAACCTTTCAACGCATTTATCTTCTTTCCACAACCTAATAATGGTATCAAAAGATGTATAATTTGTTCCTGAATAAGAAAGTAGTAAGCAGGGTCACCTAAAAAAATGTTCTCCCACCACACCAAGAATCGCAAGGAGATGAGGAAAGAAATGAGCCAGGTATCGGATACAGAATTGATCAAGGCCTTCCAGGAGGGGGACAGCCATGCTGTGGAAGTATTGATCAATCGGTACAAGGATAAAGTCTATTCTTCGCTGCTGTTTTATGTAAAGGACAATTACCTGGCGGAAGATTTATTTCAGGACGTATTTATTAAGATCATTGATACCCTTCAAAACAAGCGATATACAGAAGAGGGCAAATTTTTACCCTGGGCACTTCGAATAGCGCGCAACCTTTGTCTGGACTATTTCAGAAAGGTAAAGCGCAACCCTTCGGTGAAAACCAGTGAATATTCCGACATCTTCGATGTTCTCCAGCTCTCAGATGATGCCGCCGATACTAAAATGATGCAGGGTCAGTCCCATGACCGTGTACGCATGATGCTCGATATGCTACCGGAGGAACAAAGAGAGATCATTGTTCTCAGACATTATGCCAACCTGAGTTTCAAGGAAATTGCACAAATAACAAATTGCAGCATCAATACTGCTTTAGGCCGCATGCGCTATGGTCTGATCAATCTGAGAAAGTTGATGGCGGAGAAACAAATTGCGCTTTGATCTTATTGCTGAGAGCGGCGAACAAATTCCTTCTTTACATTTTCCAGGTGCGCGAGAAATTTTTTTACATCGGGATCATATCCATACCGAATATCGCTAAGCGGTTCTCCTTTGGCATCTAAAAACATGTATAGTGGCTGTGCATTGATACCGAATTTTGATTTTTCGTAAGCCAGGTTCTTTTCACCTACTGTTGTAACCAGATTTCCCTCGGCATCAGTAAAATGCTCTTCTGCGGGCAATGGAGTACTCTCATCTACATACAAGCTAATCAGCACAAAATCCTGTTTCAGACTTGCCAACACTTCCGGTTGATTCCATACCTGCTCTTCCATTTTTCTGCAGATGGCACAAGTATGACCCGTGAAATCGAGCATCACCGGCTTTTTCAATTTTTTAGCTGCTGTCATTCCTTCCTCCAGATCAAAATAGGCGGTTAGCCCGAAAGGCACTTTTAATTTATCAGTGTATTTTACCGGGGCGGCTGCCGCGGAAGCTGAGACTGTTGCCGGAGATGTTTGATATTGAAGATTATTCAGGTTGAAATCCTGCGTCACTGCCGGGGGTATGAAACCACTCAATGCATTCAGTGGTGCACCCCACAAACCGGGCACCATGTAGATTGTGAAGGAGAGGGAAATCAATGCCAGAAAAAATCTGGGTACTGACAAAAATTTCAATTCACTGTCGTGAGAAAACCGAATCTTCCCCAACAGATACAAACTCATAAGTCCGAAAATCACAATCCACAGAACCAGGAAAACATCCCTGTCGAGTATTCCCCAGTGATAGGACAAGTCAACATTGGAAAGAAACTTTAGTGCCAATGCCAGTTCGATGAAACCAAAACAAACTTTCACCGCATTCAGCCAGCCACCACTTTTGGGAAGCGCTGGCAGCAGCGCCGGAAAGAAGGCAAGCAGGGAAAACGGCAGTGCCAATCCTAGTCCGAATCCGAACATGCCGATAACAGGAGCTATTCCCACACCATTGGAACTGGTTTGCCCGAGTAAGGTGCCTACCAGCGGACCTGTGCAGGAAAATGAAACGATTACCAGGGTAAGTGCCATGAAGAAAATTCCTGCCAAACCGCCTTTTCCGGCTTTCTGGTCTGCCTTATTCGCCCAGCTATTGGGCAGGCTGATTTCAAAGGCCCCAAAGAAAGATATGGCGAAGACAATAAAGATGAGGAAGAAAAGTAAGTTAGAAACCGGACTAACAGAAATCCGGTACAAGATGGAATCTCCGAAAATCAATGTGAGCAATAAAGTAGGTATGGTGTAAATAAGTACGATAGAAATAGAATACCAGAGAGCATTCCTCCAGCCCGCTTGTTTTGTTTCGCTTTTTTTAAGAAAGAAGCTAACAGTTACGGGAATTAACGGAAAAACACAGGGTGTTATCACTGCAACCAGACCCGTTAAAAAACAGATTAAAAATATCTGCCACCACCCTCCGGAAGTTGTTGTGTCGGCAGCGGATGCAGGAACAGCAACGCGGAAGGAATACGTATTGCTGGGAAATGTATCTCCCATTTTACCTAACCAATTGATGGTTCCTGTCAGCCAACCTTTCCGGTTGGCAGGAATAGCTACCGACAGCTTCCAAACAACTGTATCTGAATAAACACTATACTTCGCACTATCATCGGGCAACTGAATGAATGAAGCCTTTCCTGAAATGATTCGAATGTCTGTGGCAGACAAAGGACGGGATAAACTATCGATTTGAATACTGCTACTGAGAGATGATCCCGATGAAAATCCAAAAAGTGAAAGTCCTTGTTGAGGAAACGCCTGAATGGTTACGATCAATGATGTATCAGAACTTCTTTGTGCCGTAACGTTCCATTTTATGGAAGAATCAGCAGTACCTTGTGCAGCAAGCTGACAAGTACAGAAAAGAAAAATAAAAAAAGAGAGTGTGACTAATTTGCGCATGATCAGGGAAGTTTGATATCAAAAGTTTTTTTGGTAGG
>DAIMYK010000239.1:0-3310 GCA_036734525.1 Sediminibacterium sp.
AGTAATTACAGCGAAGACAAAGATATGATATCCCTTAACCAGATTTCTGAGCAGTTGCAAATGATCTTTGTATGCAAGTGATTGCCTCAGTTTTTTTACAATGCCGGGTTTGTCGAGTACACGGTCCTTATAATAGGCATGAAGTTTTTTCCAGAGATATTGTTGAAAATCTGTAGCGGCAGCATTGTCATTCCAATCATTAATGGTACTGTGGCGGTTGATCTGGTATTGATCAAAAAGGTCTGCCAATTCTACGGCCAGAGCAATCTGACGGACAGGATGTTCCTGGTAGTATTGAGCGATGGCAGGAAATGTGTTTTGGAATTCAGGCTGACTCAGTTCTTTCCATATCTGCCAGCGAATTTTTTCGGCGGTAATTACCGGTGATGCCTTTTCAGATAACCACTCATGCAGGAGTCCGATAATATCATTGGGTGTATGAAAAGCAATTTGAGCAGTGATGCCCTGTTGAATGGCTATCTGACTGGTGAGCCATTTGTTCATCCCCTCTGTTTGGGTAATGATGTGTTGCTGTTGGAATACACCGGGGGATTCTTTACCGAGGTTGTCGGAAAGCAGATGGGAGAGTTGTTCCAGTGAGTTCGATATGTACAGTTGATATGACATTTCGGCTACGATTGAATTTCATCCATCCTGGCATTGATACCTGATGCCCTTGATACACTGGCAGCAGTTGTAGTTTTCAAGATGTCTTGAGAGGAAAGGATGATTGCTTGTTGTTTGGCGCGAGTGACAGCAGTATACAGCAATTCGCGTGTTAGTAATGGGAGATGGATGTTATCTGTAAGGCGCACCAATACCCGGTTGTATTCAGATCCCTGACTTTTGTGGATGGTCATGGCAAAAACGGTTTCTGCGTTTTGTATATAATGAATGCTAACTCCGCGCACCTGGCCATTGCCGGCATCGAACCATACTTTTTTCTGTCCATTGATCGTTCGAACGATGCCGATATCGCCATTGATAAGATTCAATTGTTGGTTATTGCGTGTAATCAGTATGGGCCTGTTCTCATAGAAGCCATTATCGGGTTGCAATAGTTGTTGTTTTTTCAACCAGGCTTCAGCTTGTTGATTGCTCTCATAGAGTCCGCCTCTGCCTTCCCGAATGGCACAGAGGATTCGTTGTTGTTGGAATAACCGAAGTGCCTCACTGATATCATCAGCGAGGATATAATCCCTGTATCCGTTGAGAAATATTTCCAATGACGAATCATGGGGTGGAGTGATTACCTGAACTTCTGCATGGGGCGGTTGGTTCAGAAAGCCTTCCAATATATCTGTCTGGTTGTGCAATACTGCATGACTGAAACGACCGATACCGCTGTTGATATTGAAGCGGTGGCTGTATTGCAGTTCGATGATATGCTCTGCGAGTGGATGGGTATTAGGAAGGGAAGCCGGTATTTTGCGTTGTGCATCCGGAATGAATTCATTGAGCAGCTTCCTTGTTTGATCGGAGAAATTGTTGATGGCTTCTGTTTGGTTACACAGGTCACCAAACATACTGCCGGCCTCTACGGATGCCAGTTGATTTTTATCACCGAGTAGTAAGAGTCGGGTGTTTGGACCGATGGCGGAAAGCAGTTTGGCGAACATGGCCACATCAATCATGGAACATTCATCCACAATCACCAGGTCATAAGGCAGGGGCTGCTTTTCATTGTAACGGAAATAAATACTATCCTGCTTGTATCCAAGCAGCCGGTGCAGGGTGGTGGGCTTTAGTTTTTCTAATATTGATCTAATCGGTGCCGGAAGGGGAAGTGTAGTGGAAAGCAGTGATTCTGCCATTCTGGTGGCTGCCTTTCCGGTTGGAGCTGCCAGGGCTATGCGGAGCGAAGGTTCTGTAGATAATAGCAGCCAGATGATCTTGGCTACGGTAGTGGTTTTTCCGGTACCCGGACCACCGGTTATGATGGTCAGGTGCTGTAATGCAGCCATCAATGCAGCAGCCAGCTGCCAGTCCGCCGCCAGGTCTTGAGGTAGTCCGTCTACACCATGCGTTGCAGAAAGTTCCTTCATCAGTGCAGATTGTTGTTGCAACTTATTCAGGTAATCTGACCGGTGTAGTTTTTCAGCAGAGAGAAGACGCTGGATGTTACTCAGCAGCGAGGTCTCATAGTGGAAATACCGGTGGAGGTAGAGGCGATGGCGGTGCAGGATAAAAGGGGCGATGGTGGAGGCATTGCCCACCCAGGGCCGGAGCTCCGACAATTCATTTTCCGGCAAGTAACTCACACCTGCTGATGCCTCTTCCTCTTTTTTGCCGGGAATTGCATCTATACAGATATGGCCTTCTTGTAATTTTTTTGCCAGGAGATGGAGGTGAGGATGTAAACGCGGCTCGGGGAAGGCCCGGGCAAATTGCCAGTTAACATCCAGTGCATCGTTGTTGCCAATCATATATTCAGATAAATTCCTGTTATGGGTGCATGAAAGTGCCTGCAAATTCTGCAGTTGCTCTGCAATCTATTTACAAACTGATATATAAATATTCTTTCTTGGAAGTAAAGATGGATATACTTTATTATCCCTTCGTAAGAAACAGGAAAAACCCTGAATCAATTAGGGTTGTTATAAGTATGAAAATCAGATGAATATAAAATTACTTTATCTAATATATATTTTAATTGAGTAGTAAGTACACAATAAATGGCTAAATATCAGTATTTTAAGAAAAGTTAATATCATATCTGATCATGTCTCTGGCCGCAAAGAACGATACCAATAGCGATGGATGGAAGAATTTATTCGCTTCCTTTTTATTCGCCAAAGAACCACCGCCATTGGATGAAAAGCCAGAGATCAACGTACGTCCATTGTATTTGTTGGATATTCATACCCATGTCTCCATGAAAATGAATATCTGGGGAAAAAAATTCTGGCAATCTCACAATCCGGTACCCGGAGACGGGCTGAGATCTATGTGGGGGGTGCAGGTAGATTTTCATCGATTGCGTTGTGGCCATGTAGGAGCGATGATTGTTCCCAATGATATTCCGGTGGGCGCCCTGCGGCGAAAGTTCAAGGGTTTGAGCTTTGTGATACGTTTTTTGAATCGCTTTTTTAATCAGGCTGTTTGACAAAATGGAGCACGAGGATTTCAGCAATTTTACCCAGATCAATAAGATCATCAATTTATTTGAGGAGCAGATTTATATCACCAACCGAAAGTTGGGAAGTGAAACATTTGTCATTGCCCGATCTTATGAAGATCTGATGGATGCCAGGAGCAAAGGGAAAATTGTATTTATTCATGCTATTGAGGGCTCACATGCATTGGGTCG
>DAIMYK010000240.1:0-3275 GCA_036734525.1 Sediminibacterium sp.
AGGATCATCATGGTGCGCAGATGTAATGGAAGTACCGGCGATGGAAAACCGCTAAGTCTGTCCTGCACTCAATTTCTTACTGAACTTCATGAGGTGCATGTTGTTGTCCCACATTTCATGAATCACCCGCGGCTCTTGTCCATGAGCTTCAGGAAACTAATATGAGTTGGAAGCACACAATTGTAACTTGCCGGTAGGACTTTTCGCTGTGGAAGTAAGCAACTGAACAATCGCATGTGGGCGGTCGATCTCGTTATAATAATTTTGAACATCTCTTAACGCATCAGGTGCTTCCATAACACTGGCAGCAGATAAATCAATAGGCTCTCTGGCAGTAATGGTCACATCCATCAACACCGTGAAGGGAAGCTGACGAAGTGCATAGTAGGTATAGGAAATTGTGGCCTGTGTACCCAGATTACAAGAAGCGGTGAATGAGGCCTCCCGCATGTTTAATTCCTGGGTGAAATTGCTCACATTGGCTGCACTCACTCGCTTGCCATTGATGTCAATCTGCATATTCAGCAGGTTGAAACTGCGCAAAAAATTGCTCACCCGCCCGCGGCCATATAAATCATAAGCTCCCGACAATACGACATCTTTTACCTTGAAAGGCTCTGGTGATGCTACCACTCCAATCATCCCATTGGCAACTGTGGCACCATAATATTGGCGGGCATCAATGGAAGCAGCCTTGATCTTCCAGGGATCCTGTGCTTGGGAAGATATTACAGAAATACATAGAGAAAGAATGAAAAATAACTGCTTCATTGTGGATGGTTTACTTACTGCAATATAAAAAAAAGGCGCTTCCCACCACTGCCTAATTCCTCAGCACATCGGCGCTTTCACAGTTCTTATTTATTTGTTCAAGCTTTAGTTATAATATCAAATTGAAACAGCAACAAAACACGGGAAGCAATCCCAATTCTTTACCAATGAATTCCTGAATAAAAAAGGCAGCCTGAACCAATCATCCATCAAATTCTCTGCCGATAAAAAGCAGGAAAATCAGTACTTTGCAAGCATTCATACGACCACTACCAATTGCCTGAAAATGAAAAAATCGATTGCCTGTATCTCCCTTTTGGTAATGATGATGGGTTGTAACAGGGAAGACAAACTTTTCCGTTTGATTGATGCCTCCAAAAGCGGGATTCAATTCAGCAATGATATCACTGAGACACCCGACAGAAATATCCTGAACTACGAGTACATGTACAATGGAGGAGGGGTTGGTATCGGTGACTTCAACCATGATAGTTTACCTGATATTTATTTCACCGGCAATCTCGTGGCCAATCAACTTTACCTGAACAAAGGAAAGCTAACATTTGAAGAAGTGGCTGCAAAAGCCGGTGTAACCGGTGATGGCAAATGGTGCAAGGGGGTTAGTGTGGTAGATATCAACAACGATGGTTGGGATGATATCTACGTATGTGCTGCAGTACTTCCTGATTCCAATGCCCGAAAAAATATTTTATATGTGAACCAGGGGCTGGATCCCACTACCGGTATCCCTCAATTTAAAAATCTCGCAGAAGAATACGGACTCGACGATGCATCTAATACACACATGGCTGCTTTCTTTGATTATGACAATGATGGTGACCTGGATGTATACCTCCTGCTGAATGACCTGGATGGCACATACCCCAATGAGTTCAGGCCCATACGAAAAGATGGCAGCTGGCCCAACACCGATAAACTTCTCGAAAACAACTGGGATACCGCTAAAGGTCACGGAGTTTTCAGTGATGTTTCCAGGAAAGCTGGTATTTTAATTGAAGGACATGGTCTGGGAGTCAACATTACAGATATCAACCAGGATGGCTGGAAAGACATCTATGTCAGCAATGACTATATTTCGAATAACATTCTTTACATCAACAATAAGAATGGCACATTCACCGATCAGTGTTCTCGTTATTTCAAACATGCCAGTAAAAATGCCATGGGCAATGATATAGCGGACATCAACAATGATGGACTGATGGACATCGTGGAAATGGATATGATGCCGGCAGACCGCTACCGCCAGAAAATGATGTACAATGACATCAGCTACCAGACCTACCAGAATTTTGCCCGCTTTGAATACATGCACCAATATGCCCACAATACCCTGCAATTGAATCAGGGCATGGTAAGGGGTGAAAAAGATTCTGTAGCACGGCCGGTATTTTCAGAGATTGCATATTTCAGTGGCATGGCACAAACGGACTGGAGTTGGGCTCCTCTGCTAACAGACCTCGACAACGATGGATTCCGCGACCTGATCATCTCCAATGGATTGCCCAAAGACATGTCTGATCTGGACTTCATGGCATACCGTGATGACGCTGTGGCAAGAACACCTATCCCTGAATTACTGGCGCACATGCCGGTTGTGAGGGTGAGCAATTATGTTTACAGAAACACCGGTCAACTGCAATTTGAAGACAAAACAAAGGAATGGGGTCTTGACTTCCCATCTTTTGGTGCGGGAATGGCCAGTGCAGATTTTGACCGCGATGGAGATCTGGATATCATCATTAACAACACCAATGAAACAGCCAGTTTACTGGAAAACACAAGTGATAAGAAAGAAAATAAAAATCAGTATTTACAGGTACAACTCAAGGGTGACAGCAGCAATAGAAATGCAATGGGCGCTCTCATCAGCATTCACCAGGGTGGAAATCAACAAGTATATGAAATGACCCCCTACCGTGGTTATATGTCAAGCATCGAGAACATCGCACATTTCGGTTTAGGTAGTACTGCAAAAATTGACTCACTGGTAATTATCTGGCCCAATCACCGGAAGCAAACTGTCCTTCAACCAACAGTCAATACGCGGCTGGTAATTGAACAGTAGGATGAACCCGCAGAATTTGTTATCTCTGAACCGGAAATGAAATCAATGTTTTAAGAGGTATAGAGAATAAGCGGACTGGAATATCTTGACAGGCAGGTTGACTTCATTGATTTCAACATCCAACGTTTGATTCCTCATAAGCTAACACAGTATGGTCCTTCGCTGGCAGCAGGTGACCTGAATGGAGATGGATTACATGATATCATTGTTGGAGGAGGGTCACCGGATTATGCAACAATTTTCCTGCAGCAGCCGAATGGTAAGTTCAACGGAAAATTAATCAGCAACAGCAACGAAACCAAATACCAGGATGATGCAGGCATCTGCCATTTCGATGCCGATGGAGATGGAGACCTTGATGTTTACATAGCATCGGGTGGGGGAGAAAATGAACCGCAATCCAAGGCCTATCTAG
>DAIMYK010000241.1:0-3274 GCA_036734525.1 Sediminibacterium sp.
TTATGAAATTGGCAGACTAATACATTTTTTAGACAGTGCAGGCCACATGCAAAACACCCTGCTATTTTTGGTTATCGGCGACAATGGGGCTACAAAATATACTGCCCCGCTTCCGGGATTACCGGCTGGAAAAGAGCAATTACAGGGGGAGGAAAAGTACAGGGCTGCGTTTGATCACATCGATGAAATTGGGATAAAGAATTTTAAGGGTGATATCCCATTGGGATGGACCCAGGCCATGAACACGCCTTTTCGTTTGTTCAAATGTGATGCCAACTCAGAAGGCGGAACACGCAACCCCATGATTGTTGTTGCTCCCCAACACATCCAACAGCCTGGAATGATCCGAACCGAGTTTGCGCACCTTGTCGATATTTGGCCGACTATTTTATCAGTGACATCATTGCGCGTTCCCCGCAAAATCAACGGGTATCGCCAGGAACCATTGGAAGGTTACTCTTTTGCTGAAACTTTTCGGTCCGGCCCGGTACAATTCAATCACCCACCGCAATATTTTGAAACCGGGGGGCACAGGGCAATCTATGCAGATGGATGGCGGGCCACCGTCTATCACAACTATGGAACGCCATTTCATACAGACAAATGGGAGTTGTTCGACACCAGAACTGACTTCAATGAACAAAATAATCTGGCAGAGCAATATCCTGAAAGACTGAAGAAGATGATACGTCTATTCGAAAAGCAGGCAAGAAAATACAAGATATATCCTTTGCAAGAGTCCTGGTTCCCGGCAGACGAGTACCTGCAGATCAGTGATAGTCGAATGAAAAAATAATGCTGCAAAATTTTGCAACAAGAATCACTGCAGACATTGGCTTTTTTACTCCACCTTTACACTCTTTGCGAGGGTGCGCGGTTTGTCAACATCCAATCCTTTCGCAACACCGGTGTAATAACTTAGCAGCTGCAGGGGAATGACATTCAGCAAAGGAGCGATGGACTCATGTACTTCCGGAACTTCGATCACATCATCTGCCAATCCGGGAATAATGGTATCTCCCTTGCTGACTATAGCGATGACTTTTCCCTTTCGGGCCTTGATCTCTTGCATGTTTGAGACTATTTTTTCGTAGCAGGCATCCTTTGTGGCAACAAATAATACCGGCAACTGATCATCAACGAGTGCGATCGGACCATGCTTCATTTCCGCAGCAGGATATCCTTCTGCATGTATGTAGGAGATTTCTTTCAACTTGAGTGCGCCTTCCAGTGCAATGGGGAAATTATATCCCCGACCCAGGAAGAGAAAATCTCTCGCATCCTTGTATTTTTCTGCCAGGGTTTTAATGTGGTCCTGGTTGCTGAGAATTTCTTTGATATTGTCCGGCACCTGTTCTAGTTCCAGCAGTAAGGAAGCATATTCCTTATCCGTTAGTGTTCCCCTTGCCTTGCCAAGTTTTAAAGCCATCATCATCAGCACAGCCAGCTGTCCGGTAAATGCTTTTGTACTTGCAACGCCGATTTCTGGTCCCGCATGCGTGTAGGCTCCTGCATCGCTGAGGCGTGCTATGCTGCTCCCCACTGCATTCACAACACCGAAAATGAATGCTCCCTTTGATTTGGCACTTTCCAATGCCACGAGGGTATCCGCAGTTTCACCGCTTTGTGATATGGCGATGATGATATCTCCGGGATGTATCACGGGATCGCGGTACCTGAATTCAGAAGCATATTCCACTTCCACAGGAATGCGCGCAAAGGTTTCAATCAAATATTCCGCCACCAATCCGGCATGCCAGCTGGTACCACAGGCAACGATCATGATGCGCGCAGCCTGCTGAAAGGCCGGCAGGTGTTTGTCTATACCACTCATGATGATCTGCCCCTCAGTAGCCAATAATCTTCCGCGCAGGCAATCGAATACTGTTTCCGGCTGCTCCATGATTTCCTTCAGCATGAAATGCTCATATCCGCCTTTTTCAATGGCCGATAGTTCCATATCAAGACGGGTGATGTAGGGCGTTTGCTTTTCATTGCCCAGGTTTTTCAGTATCAGTTCATCCGGACGAACGATGGCGATTTGATAATCGTTGACATAAACTACCTCACGGGTGTACTCAATGATGGGGGAGGCATCGCTGGCGAGAAAATGTTCCCCTTTGCCAATGCCGATAACCAATGGACTTCCCTTGCGGGCTGCCAGGATAGTGGAGGGGTCATCGGAGGAAAGCAATAGAATGCAATAAGCACCTACGATGCGGCGCAAAGCAATGCGCAGGGCTTCTTCCAGGTCACAATTGTTTTGTACACGAATTTCTTCGATGAAGTTCAGCAACACTTCCGTATCTGTATCACTGTGAAATGTATATCCCTTAGAAAGCAATTCTTGTTTGATAGAGGCATAGTTCTCGATGATTCCATTGTGGATCATGGTGAGCGTTCCCTTTTGCGAAACATGCGGATGGGCATTTCTGTCACTGGGTTCACCATGGGTTGCCCAACGGGTATGTCCTATTCCCAGGTTACCCTGAAGCGGTTGACCCGGTAAGCTTTCTTCCAGATCGGCAACCCTGCCCTTTTTTTTATACACCTGTAAGTTGCCTTCCTGCCAGAGTGCTATGCCGGCACTATCGTATCCTCTGTATTCCAATCGCTTCAGTCCCTTGAGTAATATAGGATAAGCATCTCTGCTACCGGTGTATCCAACGATTCCGCACATAATGATTGCTATTGATTATTATCTAAATTGTGCTGCAATATAAAAACAAAGTTTTCCTTCCCGCTCATGAAAACGGATAGAACGAACATCAACCATATCTTGCTGCTATGAAAACGATTGAATTTTCTTTTGATCAGGATTATATATTGGAAAATGAACGGGTTGTTTTACGACCGATACAACCTTCAGATGTGCAACATTTATCTGTTTTTTCAGAGCGGGAACCGGAATTATGGCGCTATAGTTTGCAATCTGCCGCAGGAATCGGCAATCTCGTGCAATACATAGCCAAAGCTTGTGAGGGAAGAAAAGCAGGGCATAGTTACCCCTTCATAATTTTTTGTAAAAAAACGCAGCGTTATGCCGGATGTACCCGTTTTTATGACATTGATGTTGCCTATGCTGCCTGTTTGTTGGGTTATACCTGGATTGGAAAAGAATTCCAGCGAACCGGACTCAATCGGCACTGTAAGGAGATGTTGTTTCGATTTGCTTTCGAGCAGTGTCATTTTCACCGGGTGGCTTTGCGGGCGGATGTCAACAACACTGGGAGTATAGCGGCCATGAAAGCCATTGGATGTGTGGAGGAAGGAA
>DAIMYK010000242.1:0-3251 GCA_036734525.1 Sediminibacterium sp.
AAATGTAATTGGGCTGCTTCTTTTTTCCACTCTCTGATTTTCCACATTTGGTTGCTGCCATCCACAACAAATTGCGAACATTGCAGTCTTTTCTGCAGCCATCACAGAGAACCCTGGGGATTCCGTATCAGAATGACCCAATCGGCTCTCTGCGGTAAGAGGCTGGTTCTTGAGTAGCTCCCTCCGTCTATAAGCAGGATCAGCTTATTCTTACTCTGAATAAGAGGGTAGTTGATCAGGGTATGTTGCAATTGTTCTTTTTCACGGCCGCCCCAATACCATTCTGCCGTATTCCTGAGTTGTTCTGTCCATTCCGAACCTTCCCCTCTGCCATGGGTCATCAGGTATTGCCTATTGGCCTCCACCAGATGGATGGCTGTTTTTTTGGGGATATGATATACTATCAGTAGATGTTGTCGTTCTACAGCAAGCTGTCGGATACTACCTATTCCGGCTACCAGGAAGAGACACATGATTCCGGCCAGGAATAGATTTCGATTGCCGTTGATGAATGATCGGGCGAGGATAAAAAATGCTGACAGCAGCAGCAATGTTTGATGAAGACTCAAATAGATGCCTTTTATCATGGTGCCTGGTATTTGAGCTGTGTGGATAGCCCATTGATTCATCCAGTGTATGCTATATTCTATTGCAGTGCCTGTGATTGCTGCCAATGCTGGGAAGGGTTGAAGTATCAGCAGCAAGATTTCAGCATAAAGTATGCCGGTTGACAAGGGTACGGCGATAAGGTTGGTGAACAGAAACAGCAGGGGGAAACGATGAAAATGAAACAACAGCAGTGGAAATGTCAGAATTTGTGCTGCCAGGGTAACTGCGAGCAGCTCGATAACAGATTGGATAAGTCTGTTGGAGCTGTGCCAGCTTGCTGCAATTGGTTTTGAATAAAGAATTATTCCGGTGACCGCAGCGAAGGACAATTGAAAGCCGGCATCTGTAAAATAATTCGGTTCAGAGAGGAGCAATATCACAGCAGTAGCAGCAACAAAATTCAAGGTGTTGTTTTCTCTTCGCCACCATTCACCCAAGACCAGCAGGGTAGAGGTAAGAGCTGCCCGAACGATAGAGGGGGAGGCGCCCGTGAGCAGCGCAAACAACCAGGCAGCGAGTAGTAGTAGCGGGGGCAACAAGTGTCGAAGCCATTTTCTTTTGCGGAGCGGAGTTACAATCTTTTGCAGTAATCCGAACAACAGTGCCATGTGCATTCCACTGATGGCAATGATGTGAATAATTCCGGTATTTCGATAGGCGTTGATGAGTTCATTGGGTAACTCTAATTTATATCCGATCAGTAGGGCGGCTGCGATGGCACGTTCTTCCTTTCCTTTAATAAATCGTTCAAAGATTTTCAGGCATTTCTGTTGCAGCTGTTCTACTATTTTGCTGATAAAGGTGCCTCTATTGTTATGAGCCAACCGGGTAGACCTACCGGTAAGATAACATCGGTAGATGATTTGTTTTTTATGATAGTAGGCAGCAGCGTCGAAGGCTCCGGGATTCATCGCTTGTGACAAAGACATCAATTTGGTTCGGGTAAGTAAAACCGAACCCGTGGTTACTCCCTGCTGATGAACTGAAGAGTCTGCATAAACTAGTATTTTCCCCGGAAGTCGTGTAAATTTTCCGTTACTGGCGATAAAGATTTTTCCCGCTATGGTCTTATACCCTTTGGTGGTCTGTTGGAAGGGTTGTTCCAGTACCAATGCCAATTGCTGCGGGGGCTTTCCGGATAGTGGTGTGTTGATCGGTTGCAAAAAGGGAAATGTGCGGCCATAGCCGGCGAGCATAACTATGAAGTGGAGCAATATCCCCCGGTAAACTCCCAGATTTTTACTTCTGCTAACAGAGATGAATTCCGTCGATATCCAAAGAATTACTGCAATGAGTAGTAACTTATTGGCTATTGGAAGGGAGGGTAAAAAATGAGCAGCACCAATCCCTGCTATCAATGGAATTCCCAGGCGCAGGAAGGGAACCGGTTTCCAATGGTTGTGTGCAATGCCATTCACCTGTGAAACTTACACAGGTTGCTGAATGTGTAAAAGGCAGGGTAAAAATTCCGTGAAAATACGGGTCCGTAATTAGGTGTATTTACCTACTAAGGTTCATACTTCTTTCCTTATACAGTGTTCGGAAGTAAGGGTCTTTCTGGTCTTTGATGAAACGGATGGATTCCCCGGTGCTTTTCATCTCGGGACCCAACTCCTTGTTTACACCGGGAAACTTATTGAAGCTGAAAACGGGTTCCTTGATGGCATATCCATCCAGCTTTTTTTCCAGGTTAAAATCTTTGAGGCGGGCAGTTCCCAGCATCACTTTGGTAGCAATGTTCAGGTAGGGAATTTGATAGGCCTTTGCAATGAAGGGGGTAGTTCGGGAAGCGCGTGGATTGGCTTCTATCACATACACATTATTGTCTTTGATAGCAAACTGGATATTGATCAATCCTCTGATGTCCAGGGCACGGGCGATTTTTTCTGCGTAATGCTCCATGGTTTCCACCAGCAAGGGGGAGAGGTTGAAGGCGGGTAGAACGGCATTGCTGTCGCCGCTATGAATTCCGGCGGGCTCAATATGTTCCATAACACCCATGATATGGAAGTCTTCTCCATCGAAGATGGCATCTACTTCTGCTTCCTGGCATCGATCGAGGAAATGGTCAATCAGGATCTTATTTCCGGGCAGGTGTTTCAACAGACTCACTACTGCTTTTTCTACATCTTCGTCGTTGATAACAATCCGCATGCGTTGACCACCCAATACATAACTGGGTCTTACCAAAACGGGGTATCCTACCTGATTCGCTACTTCTATCGCTTCATCAGCTGTGTAGGCAGTGCCATAGCGGGGGTAGGGGATGTTCAATTCTTTGAGCAGGTCACTGAAGCGGCCTCTGTCTTCGGCAATATCCATGTTATCGAAGGAAGTACCTACAATGTTCACTCCTTTTTCATGCAGGCGCTTGGCAAGCTTCAACGCTGTTTGTCCACCCAACTGAACTATGATGCCATCGGGCTTCTCCAGCTCAATGATGTCCCATTAATGTTCCCAGAAAACCGGCTCAAAATAAAGTTTGTCCGCCATGTCGAAATCGGTGGAGACAGTTTCAGGATTGCAATTCACCATAATGGCCTCGAATCCGCATTCCTAAATGGCCAATAAACCATGTACACAACAGTAATCGAATTCGATGCCCTGACCAATTCGGTTGGGACCGCTGCCCAGAACAATGA
>DAIMYK010000243.1:0-1523 GCA_036734525.1 Sediminibacterium sp.
AAGCTGTTTTGGAAACCATCCCGGATAGACCTTCCAAAAAAACCGGCTTACTTTATTTTGAAAATCCTGTAGCAGCTGCCCGTGCGATTCCTGCACTTACTTCTACAAATGCTGCAGCTCTCGAATTCATGGATCGTGCTGCCTTAAGGTCTATTGAACACCTGCCTGAATGTCCTGCTGCCATTGCCGAGCTGCCGGACCAGGCTACTGCTATTTTATGTGAATACCAGGCAATCAATGATAGCATCCTGGAGGAAATATTTGCTAAAGCTGCACCTATGCTTGACTCACTACCTCTTCTGCTTCAACCTCGTTTCAGTGATGATCCGGTCGAGCAGGCAGGATGGTGGAAATTGAGGAAGGGACTTTACCCTGCGGTTGCTGCAGTTCGTGCAAAAGGAACAACTTCACTCCTGGAGGATTTGGCAGTTCCACAGGATATTCTGTGTGAAGCCGTTTTCGACCTTCAAACCTTGTTTAAGAAGTTTGGATATTCCAATGCTATTCTGTTTGGTCATGCGAAGGAAGGCAACCTTCATTTTCTTATTACCCAATCTGTAAATGATGCACCTTCAGTAGCGGTTTTCGATGCTTTTAACCGGGCTCTTGCTGATATTATAGTTCATAAATATGGTGGTTCACTCAAGGCAGAACACGGAACAGGTCGGCAAATTGCACCATTCGTGCGCGAGGAGTGGGGCAACGAAATTTATGACCTGATGTGTTCAATAAAAGAATTGTGTGATCCATATTATTTGCTTAATCCGTGTGTCTTGATCAATTCTGATCCTCAAAGTCACTTGAAGAATTTGAAAACCAATCCGGTTGTGGAAGAAGAGGTGGATAGATGTGTTGAATGTGGTTATTGTGAGAACCGATGTCCCTCCCGGGAGTTTACCATGACTCCCCGACAGCGGATACAAATTCGGCGAGCAATGCAACGTTTGGAGTACTCTGGTGATAAGAAGGCAGTAGCAGAACTCAGTCGTGACTATCAGTTTTCCGGAATGGATTCATGCGCTGTCGATGGAATGTGTGCAGTTGATTGTCCGGTTTCGATCAACACAGGTGATTTAATCAAACGTTTGCGGTATGAACAGCAAACTCCGGTACAGAGAAAGGTATCAATATGGGTAGCCCGTAATTTTCGGTTTTTTTCCGGTATAGTTCATACAATGCTCCGACTGGGACATGGATTAAATCGGATCATGGGTTCTGCAACACTTTTCAAATTGACAAGTGCCATCAAGCGTGTTGTACCTTCATTTCCTCTATACATGCGTTCTATGGGAGCCCCGG
Organism: Sediminibacterium sp.; assembly: GCA_036734525.1. Taxonomy (GTDB): domain Bacteria; phylum Bacteroidota; class Bacteroidia; order Chitinophagales; family Chitinophagaceae; genus Sediminibacterium. The sequence goes on from DAIMYK010000243.1 coordinate 1,300, forward strand.
TTAATTTGCATTCAGTAGTTCCCGAGGAATATGATCTGGTTTATTTTCCGACCTGCATCACCCGTTGGATGGGGGCTGATGTTTCGGAGAACCATCACCAGGTGGAAGTGCTGGAAGAATTGTGTCGAAGGGTTGGCATGCGTTTGTGCATACCAGATCAAGCTACTGGAAACTGCTGCGGACAATTGTTCTCGTCGAAGGGATTATATGATGCCCATCGAATA
>DAIMYK010000243.1:1533-3245 GCA_036734525.1 Sediminibacterium sp.
TGTAGGGTTTGGAGTAGAGAAGGGAAGGTGCCGATAGTATTGGATGTAACATCATGTACCCAATCCATCCGACAAGCAAGACCTTATTTGGATTCAGCCAATCAACTCAAGTTTGATCAATTGCGGTTCATTGATTCTATTGAATTGGCAGCTGATATCTTACTTCCAAAACTAAATATTACTCAGCCAAAAAATCATATTGCACTTCATCCTGTTTGCTGTGTACATAAGTTAGCCCTTACTGGTCGGCTCAAAAAAATTGCGCAAACCTGTTCCAAGGATTACACTCTCCCTTTTCATGCCTCCTGTTGTGGTATGGCTGGCGATCGTGGATTTTATTACCCTGAACTCACGACAGCTGCAACACGCAATGAGTTGCAGGAATTAGCTTCAGGGAATTACGATGGATGTTATTCATCCGGCAAAACCTGTGAAATGGCACTATCAGAAAATAGTGACTATGATTTTCGATCGATTTTTTATCTGCTCAGAGATGTAAGTGAACCTGTTTCCTCTAATCGGGATATATAAGGTACTTCGCTCTTTTCAGGCGGAAGGCTTGTAATCCGGGTTCCCAGGTACGACGTATTGAATCTTCCGATATACCCTGTCTTATTTGTTCTTTGAATTCCGCAACTCCGGCCAATTTATCAATATTTCCCATCTGCTTACTTTGCTTATAATCAAAGAATTTTTCTTTTTCCGGATAAGCCTTGTACAATTCCATCATCCACTGAAGATTGATTTTTCCAGCCTTAATGATGTCGGATGGGTCTATGGTTCTTAAATCAAGTCCATAACAGGTTTCATTCATGTGCAAGGGAGTTTCAGCCATGCCGGGTATCCCTTTGGGAGTAAATGAAAAACTATATTTCCCTTCCAGTTTCGGGCTTCCCAGAACTGTAAATGGAAAGAAGGATACGCGACACTGACTGAGGAAGCTTCCCTCGAAAAGACACAGGGAAGGAAGCAGAATGCTCGATTGGTGGGTATTTAAGTTAGGGGAGGGGCGGACAGGTAATGTATAGGTCATTGAATGCCTGTAATTGGCAACAGGTATTACCTTGATTGGACAAACTACTCCCTTTGCCAGCCAACCTTCACCATTGAGCATAGAAGCGAATTCTCCAATCGTCAAACCATGTGTGATGGGTATGGGAAATTGTCCGATACCTGATTTGAATTGCATGTCCAGAATTGGCCCATCGATGAAATATCCATTTGGATTGGGCCTGTCTAAAATCAACAACTCTTTTTTGTTTTCGGCACATGCCTCCATCATTTTTGCTAATGCATTGATATTGGTATAAAATCTGCAGCCTACGTCCTGTAAATCATAAATCATGACATCTACATTGGCAAGGTCTTCAGCCGATGGTTTAGATTTTCCTCCATAGAGTGATATCAATGGAATTCCCGTTGCCGAATCAATTTCATCAGCCACTTTTGCTCCCGCACTGGCATTGCCCCTGAATCCATGTTCCGGACCAAATACTTTCACTATGTTAATGCCCAGTTTCCTCAATGTATCAACAAGATGTGAAGACCCCACAATCGTTGTCTGATTGGCCATCATTGCTACTCTTTTTCCTTTCAGGTAGGGAAGATATTGATCCATCTGTTCGGCACCGGTTAGTAACTTCTCTTCAGAAGAAGAGATTTTCCTGTTAACAGAGCAGGAAAAAAAAGCAACAAGAATAAAAATCGAGATA
>DAIMYK010000244.1:0-3242 GCA_036734525.1 Sediminibacterium sp.
CCGGATCCATTGTAACACTTAACAATGCTGCCCTGAACCGCAGACAGGTTTCCAGTACCAGCCAGGCCTTACAAGGTCTCGCACCGGGGGTTACTGTGCAACAGCAATCCGGTCGTCCCGGCGCAGATGGTGCAAGCATCGTGATTCGGGGACAAGGTTCTATTTCCGGAAGCAACGCCCCGCTGATTATTGTAGACGGACTGGCAGTAGGCTCACTCGATCTTATTGATCCTAATGCCATCGAAAGTATCACCTTGCTGAAAGATGCTGCTTCTACAGCTATTTATGGTAACCGTGCCAGCAATGGTGTTGTTCTTGTGAAAACAAAGAGAGCCAGTGGCGGACAAATGAAATTGAGCTACAATGGTTTTGTAACCAAACAGGAAGCAACTGCCATTCCGGAGCGTGTAAGTGCCATCGATCATATGTTACTCAGCAATGAAGCTGAAAGAAACAGAACCGGAACCCAGGCAGCTTATGTTTTCCCACAAGCCTAAATAGACAGATACAGAACTACACCTGCCAATAATCTCGATGTAATCGATACCGATTGGCTGAAGGAAGTTTTGACCAATAACGGATTGATGCAAAACCACAACGTACAACTCAATGCTGGTGGTGAACGCATGAGTCTGTTTGGATCTTTCACTTACCTCTCTCAACAAGGCTTGATTCAAAACAGTGCTTTTAACAAATATGATCTTCGTCTGAACCCCGAGTTCAAAGTGAGTAAGAAACTTACACTTCTCGGTGTTTTGGCATATACCAACAGCATTACCACTAACCCTTCTACTGGTTCTGCTGAATTCATCATTCGCCAGGCCATTGGATTGCCGGCGATTGGCGGTGGAAAATATGGTCCCGGTATGTATGGAACGGCTGCACAGTCCAACAATCGCAATCCGATTGCCATGGCAGAAGCTACCGGTAATTCTGTTGTAAATAACAATATCCTCCTTACCCGCTTTGGATTCAACTTCCACCCTGTTTCAGGTTTAGAGATCGAAGGTTACTGGGGTCGTCAAACTTCTAACCCTTACAGTAAAACATGGGTGAAAAGTGCCAATATCTATCAGCCCAATATTGCAACTTCTTCCTACTCTCTTATTGGTACATGGCCCGGTACAAGCAGTCTATCGGAAGCATGGACCAACAACGTTTATACCACTTATCTCGGACAAGCCACGTATACCAAAAGATTGGGTGATCATAGTTTTAAGTTCTTGGCTGGCGGACAAACAGAGTTGTTCACCAACTATTTCTTTGGAGCTTCCCGTCAGGGTTTCATCAACCCCAATCAACCTTATCTGAATCTGGGATCTGGTATCAGAGATAACAATGCGGGTGCATCTGAATTAGCCTTAGCCGGTTTTTTTGCACGCTTTAACTATAACTATAAGGACAAATACTTCATCGAGTTAAATGGTCGCCGGGATGGTACATCGCGCTTCTCACAAGCATTGGACAAGCAATGGGGTAATTTCGGTGCTGTGTCCGCTGCCTGGGTGTTCTCAAAAGAGAAGTTCATGGAGGCACTTGATAAAGACATCCTTTTTGGTAAGTTGCGTTTCTCCATGGGTGCGAATGGCAACCAAAATATCGGCAATAACTATGCCTATGATGCCTTCTATGCCCAGTCAGGTTATAGCAATCCCAATAACGGAACCAATGCTTATTTTGGTAATGCAACCAACCTCGGGTTGGCACTACTTGCTTTCTCTAATCCTCAGTTGAGTTGGGAAAGTTCTAAACAATGGAATATCGGATTAGACCTGACCCTGGCAAAGAACTTTACTTTCACAGCTGATTACTATGTGAAAACTTTAAAGGACATGTTACTGCAGAGAACATTGCCCGCTTCTGCAGGTGGTTTGACCAATCCCTTTGTGAATGCCGGTAATATGGAAAACAGGGGCTGGGAATTCACCGTGAATTACAAAAACAGATTCGGAAAGCTGGGGGTTGATGTCACTGCCATGGTCTCTGACGTGAAAAATAAGGTGATAAGTCTTGTGGATGGAACTCCTTTCATTGGCGATGGAATTCGTACTGCTCCAGGCCAGGCATTGGGTTCTTACTTCGGTTATGTAAGTAACGGATTTTTCAATGATTCACTTGATATCAAAGGAGCACCTGTTCAATTCGGTGTACCCTGGAATGCAGCTAGTGCAACGGTAGGACCAAAACCTGGTGATATGAAATACCAGGACCTGAATAGAGATGGAAAAATTGATGCTGATGACAGAACATTTCTCGGTAACGCCTTCCCGCGCTATGAGTACAGCATCAATATCAACTTGAACTATGGCAATTGGGATCTGAACATTTTTGGACAGGGCGTTGGTATGAGAAACAATTTCCTTAGTGGAACAGGTGCCATACCATTCAACTCGACAGACTTTGCTGCATCCTTGCTGAGCATCCATAAAAACTATTGGCGTCCGGATAACGCAGATGCTGTTTTTCCAAGATTGCTGCCATCCGGTTCAGGGGGTAATAATTATCTATTGTCTTCTCAATGGATCAGAAGTGCTGCTTATTTCCGCATTAAAAATATCAACCTGGGTTACACGGTTCCAAGATCAGTGTTGAATAAAACTAAAATCAGTAACATGCGCATTTACTTTAGCTGCGCCAATCTGCTGACTATAACGAATGCATGGAAGGGCTTTGATCCGGAAATCAATAGCGCCAACGCTGAGTTTTATCCACTGATGCGCACGTTTACTGGTGGTATCAATGTAACCTTTTAATGAATCAGCAAAAAATCAATCAAATGAAAAAGATAATATTTTTACTGGTTACAGTTGCCGTTTTCGGGTTGAGTGCCTGCCAGAAATTTCTGGACAGAAAACCCCTGGATGCATCTTCTGTCACCACCTTCCTCAGCAACCAGGCTGAAATGGAACAGGGACTCACCGGTGTATATGCTTCTGCTATGTGGGTCATTGCGAATAATACACCTATGTTATTTGAAATTGAAGCAAGTACTGATATGGCGATGAAAAGAGGGGGCAATGCTGCCGACCTGATTGCCATGGGAGATGGAGGTCCATTTCTCGTCAATAATGCCGTAGTTAATAATGCATGGAGCCAGGCCTATCGTCTTGTTCAACGTGCCAACCAACAATTAGCAGGGATGGAAAATGGCAAAGCCAACGTAACGACAACCACATACAACCGCATAAAAGCAGAGGCGCTAATTTTACGTGCTTGGGGTTATTTACATCTGGCAGGTTGGT
>DAIMYK010000245.1:0-3235 GCA_036734525.1 Sediminibacterium sp.
CTAATTAATAATCACCTCACTCACAAAGAACCAGGCAGGTAATCCCTTTCCTGCATGCCAAACAGGAAGAGCAGGCAAAGGATGCGCCTGCATTTTAATGTATCGCACTGCGACGGGCGAAAAACTTGCCTTGAGTAAATTGGCGCCAATTGGCGTGGTTGGCATAGCTTTTTCCGGCGAGATGGTTTGCAGTAATTTCCAGGCTTGTCCATCATTGCTTCCCCACACCTTAACAAATACAGGCGGAAAAATATGTGCTGCCGTATGAGTAAGCGAATTGACCGATACTTCACGCATGACTATTTGCTTTCCTACATCAAATACCACTTGTGCATCGTTTTTCTGAAAACCTAACCACTTAGTTGAAAAATCAGTTGGGTCACCCACATCAAAATCTTGTAAGACAGTGCCGGCATTGTCCCTGTATTTTTCATCAGCGGGCAACAAAAATTCAGTTTTGCTGATCCGGTAACCGGCCTGCAGAAAACTTCTGGAAACCACATTACTCGATAACCATCCCTTTTTATAGGCCTTTACCCGAAGTGTTCCGGAATGAGCAATGATCAATGGCTCCGTGTATCTTTTGCTATTGCTATCCGGAACAGAACCATCGAGAGTATAATATACATCAACCCCCTTGATCACATGCTTAACCGGAACAACCAACTGATCAGTAAAAATTCCTTCCTGCGCAGCAATCAAGGGCTCATTCAGTGTCAATAGAATGCTATCACCTCCCCGAAATCCTGTTTGTAATTTTACTTGCGGGAATTGCACTTGCAGCCGCTTTATGTCAGCATCCGTCAAACGCACATCCCAAACATATAATTCCTCTACTGGATGTTGTCTTAAGAATTTTTCTATACCCGAAGCAGTAACCCTGGTTCCGGTAATGGCAAGTGATTGCAGAGAGGTTGTCTTGCTTAGCAAAGCAAGCATTTCATCTGATACCGGTGTATAGTTCAGGTTCAGTTTTTCCAAATGGGGGAATTGAGCTATCCATTCCACATCAACAGGCTGCAGTGGCATTTTGGCCAAATTCATTTCAGTAATTTGGGTTTGCACCGCTTTCAGTTCTTTCAGTCGCAAAGAGGAAAAGTTGCTGCTGCCGTAAAAGGAAACGGCAATTGCCGGAATATCTTTTCCCAAAGGCTGAACAACCCGGTAATTGTCATTCAGAACCTGAATGGCACCAGCATCTGCCGCTGAGAAGGAATAAACGTCAGGTGTTTTTTCGAACAGCATTTCCAATCTTTGGCGGGCAAGTTGTTGAAATGTATCTGATGCGGGCAAGTCAATGACACGGGAGCTGAAAGGCGCACCTGCCTGAATCCATGCCTGCAATAATTGTATTTCAGCCTGTGTCAGTTGTGGCTTATTCGCCTCGGGCATGTGCTTCTTATCTTCCGGAGGAAGCATGATTCGGTGTATCAGATTGCTTGCAGTAGAATTGCCTGCAATGATGGTCCTTCCCTCTTTACCTCCTTTCCATATTGTCAGACTATCGTTCATGGATAGTCCGCCCTTTTGCACTCCTCCCATGTGACAGTCCCCGCATTTTGTTTTCAAAACAGGATAGACAACATCCCGCCATACCTGTGCCGTTGTGATATCTGTGTCCGTAGGTACATTCTTTTTCAATGGGGCAGATAAAAAATCAGCGCCATGTGTAAGTGACGCTCCCTGATGTGCTGTAAAGATCAATAAGCCGATGATAAACAAGGCAGCTATTCGTCTGAACAAGACAGAAGCTGCAAAAAAACTTCCTGCCCAAACATACATAGCAACTGCCAACCCCAATGCCAGCCCGGATCTTCTGTGGTTCTCTAATGTACTACCGGTTATATTCCCCTCCAATTGCAGCAACATACCTGTTATTGCAGTGAGCAATGTTGCCAACAGCAAAGCCAACCGGATAACCCGCCAACCATCGCTTGTAGTGAAACGGTTGTTCGGCCAAAGATCCATGAGCATTATGACCAACAACCAGGCTATTGGAAAGTGAAGCCACATAACATGACTTCTACCCATTACCTGCCACCAAGCCGGCAGTTGAACCCGATCGTAGAAGAAACCGAGAAAAAGCAGGAACCCAAAAGCAGCAAGGGTCAGGTATTGTAAAATGGTAATGGTTTTTTTCATGCAACGTTGGATATATGCTGACCTGTCAGGTGATGATATCTTTTACCACATTGCCATACAGATCAGTTAACCGGTATCGCCTGCCTTGAAATTTATACGTAAGTCGCTCGTGGTCGAGTCCCATTAAATGCAATACGGTTGCCTGAAAATCGTGTACATGAACAGGATTGTTGACAATATTATATCCGAGTTCATCTGTTTCACCATACACCATACCGGGGCGAATACCACCACCCGCCATCCAGATAGTGAAACAACGTGGATGATGATCTCTTCCGTAATTGTCCGCTGTCATTTTTCCCTGGCAGTAATTGGTTCTTCCAAATTCACCGCCCCAGATCACCAACGTTTCATCCAACAAACCTCGCTGTTTCAGATCGGTGATCAGGGCTGCTGATGGTTTGTCTACATCCATTGCCTGTCCGCGCATTTCATTGGGCAGGTTTCCATGTTGGTCCCAGCCCTGGTGGTACAATTGTACGAAGCGAACACCGTTCTCAGACAGTTTCCTCGCCAGCAAACAATTGGCTGCAAATGTTCCGGGCACCAAACAATCCGGTCCATACAAACGAATAATGTCTTCCGGTTCATGGGATGTATCCATGATTTCCGGCACTGCCGTTTGCATGCGATACGCCATCTCGTACTGGCTGATCTTTGCCGCTGTCTCCGGGTCACCGAATCTTTCCAATTCCAATTCATTGAGTGCAGCTATCTGATCGAGCATCTTTCTCCTGCTTGTTCTATCCATTCCTGCCGGGTCTTGCAGATATAGTATCGGATTTTCACCGCTGCTGAATTGAACTCCCTGGTGTACTGAATCAAGAAAACCATTGGTCCATAATTTGGAATATACTCCCTGTCCATTGCCCTTCCCCCGCGACAACAAAACGCAGAAGGCTGGCAGGTTGCTGTTCTCTGTTCCGAGTCCGTAACTCACCCATGAGCCCATACTGGGGCGATTTCCCTGCTGTGCGCCGGATTGAAAAAAAGTAAGCGCAGGAGCATGGTTGATGGCTTCGGTATGCATGGAACGAATGAAGCAGAGATCATCGGTAATCTGTGCCATGTGGGGGAACAATTCACTTACCCA
>DAIMYK010000246.1:0-3228 GCA_036734525.1 Sediminibacterium sp.
AGCAATCACGGTATAATTTTCAATCTGGAAAAGAAGAAATGCACAACGGAGAGATTAGCCCGGCAAGACATGCCGCACCAGGTTTTGGCATGAGCAGGATTACCTACCGGAAAAAAAATTTAACCCTCCAGCTTTCAGCGATGTATAGTGGTGAAGTAAGTTACGAAGAACTCAATGCAGAAGAGAGAGTCAAAACAGCCATTTATGCCAAAGATGCCACTGGCAAACCTTACTCACCGGGGTGGTACACGCTTACCTGCAGTATGAATTGGCAATGGAAGGAATGGGCAAGAATTGGAGCCGGAGTGGAAAATATTACGGATCAAAGCTATAGACCCTATAGCTCAGGTATAGCAGCCTCAGGAAGGAATTTTTACCTAACGCTGACATTGGGAAGAAAATGAAGAAGGTAATTTTTCTGTGGACCCCTAATTTTTACTCATTATTAAAAAAAGATGTAATTTTGCAACACTATTGCATTTAATTGGGGAAAATAGATACATATAGACAATGGCTGACAGCATGCTTAATTATGCTGTACGGGTTTGTTATTACCCCCACACAATGGTGGCATCACCATGAATCTTCATCCACTTCTACTTCTGTCAACTCTTCCAAAGAAGAATCGATTCCCACATGGAATACTGAAAGTGGCACCAATTGTAAGATCTGTTCGCACCATTATAGCTGTCACAACAGCGATACACACAACATTCTCCCGGCAGTACAACAAGAGTTTGCAATTACTGTCAATAATCTAACCTGCCGCATTTCCCTGCCTATCTTGGGTAATCTCGCATTACGAGGTCCCCCCTCCATTGGATAAGCCCGGCACTAAACCGGAAGTTTTCGGTTAATCCGAGTAGACGCTCCTACGCAGTTGCAAATAACTGCATTTCCACTTTTTATTTTTTTCCATGCTACGTATTATACTATACATATTTGTTGTTATGGTGCCTTTTTCTAAGGTCATCGGGCAAGAATGTCGTATTCAGTTGGCTGGCCACGTAGAAGAATCAGCAACAGGAGAAAAATTGATTGCTGCTACCATCATTATCAAAGAAACCGGATTGAAAGTAATAACAGATAAAAAGGGTGATTTTATTCTCAATGGACTTTGTGCCGGCAAATACACATTAGTTGTGAATCACGTTGGATGCGAACCTATTGAAAGAAAGATACAACTCGATAAAGATCTGCATCTTGATCTATTTTTAACAGGCATCCATTCTGATCTGAAAGAGGTTACAGTGGATGTCCGTCGTGGCACCAGGAACTCTGGTTTTAAAAAGGAGTTATCAGAAAGGCAGCTGGAACAAAGCCGGGGAGGAACATTGGGGGATGCCCTCAGCAAGATAAACGGCGTTACATTATTGCAGACCGGATCGGCTATTTCCAAACCAGTGATACATGGGTTACACAGCAATCGAATCTTAACCATCAATAATGGAGTAAGACAGGAAGGACAGCAATGGGGAAATGAACATGCTCCGGAGATAGATCCCTTCATAGCTGATAAATTAGTAGTAATTAAAGGAGTAGATGAACTCAGGTATGGGTCGGATGCTATTGGGGGTGTTGTGTTGGTTGAACCGAAAGCTTTGGGAGTAACGCCGGGAAAGAGAACTGAGATCAATACTGCGTTTTTCAGCAATAACCTTCAATATGTTCTATCGGCAGTGCATGAACAGTCCCTTTCTACAATTCCAAATTTCCGATACCGTATTCAAGGCACTTTCAAAAAAGGCGGAAATGTAACAACTCCTGAATATCGATTAAATAATACAGGGAGTGAAGAAAAAAACGCCTCGGTTACATTGGGATGGAAAAAGAACAATTTTTCTTCTGAACTTTTTTACAGCCATTTCTCCACCCGAATTGGAATTTTTACAGGTGCGCATATTGGAAACATTACAGACATGCAGGCTGCCATTGCAGCCAATCGGCCAGCCGATGTATTCCTGGGTGAACAAACTTATCAGATAAGGAGACCTTCACAAGAAGTCATGCATCACCTGATCAAATCTAAATCAATCCTCCAATTAAAAGAACATCGATTTACCCTGCAACTAGCGGGACAATTCAATCAGCGAAAAGAATTTGATGTCGTTCGGAATCCTACTATTACCAGACCTCAAATGGACTTACAAATTTATACCCTCTCTCAGGAATTGACATGGGAGCATCCAAAAAAGAATTATTTGAGTGGAATCGGTGGCATAAGTCTTCAACAGCAAAACAATAGTTATTCCGGGAGATACTTTATTCCTGCCTATACCGCTTTATCCTATGGGGCATATTACATTGAGAAATGGAAAAAACACGAGTGGGATCTACAGGCAGGTTTTCGATTTGACAATAAAGACATTGCTACAACTCGTCTGAAATTCAATGGAGATAGCATAAATTATGATTTTAGATTCACGACTTTTGCTGGATCCATCTATGCCGGATATTCACCCGATAATAACTGGAACTTCTATATTTCATCGGCTTTATCCAGCAGGGCACCTCATGTGAATGAACTACTAAGTGATGGAATCCACCACGGTACCGCTACCTATGAAAAAGGAGATATTGGTTTGCGAACCGAGCAGTCGTTGCATACCACTATGGGTTTCCGTTTCAACCATCCGGATGGAAAGTTTGGATGGGATCTGCTTGGCTATATCAATCGGATTAATCATTTCATTTACCAACAACCGCAACCTGCAACACCCGTGCTAACTATTAGCGGTGCTTTCCCACTCATCACCTACCGACAGACAAATGCCACGCTAAGAGGTTTTGACGCAACAGCCTGGTTCAAACCGCTGAGGAATATTGAATGGACTACCCGATATTCCTTTCTTGCAGCAAGGAACAGAACTACCAATGACTGGCTGATATGGATGCCCGCCAATCGCCTGAGCAATGAGTGGACATGGCAAATTCCTGGCGATGGAACTCTTGCAAATAAATATGTATCCCTGGAATGGCAGCATGTGATGCAACAAAACAGGGTTCCTGACAACTCGGTTACGAAGCAAGACTATAAAGAACCCCCTGCTGCATATCACTTGCTTCATTTCAATGCCGGAACAACTGTTCAAATATTCAATAAACCCGTGACTATTGGTATTGGTATTAGAAATTTACTGAATACTGTTTATCGTGACTACCTAAATAGCATGCGCTATTTTACCGATGAACAGGGTATCAATGCCAGCATTCGATTAAAAATAGAAT
>DAIMYK010000247.1:0-3221 GCA_036734525.1 Sediminibacterium sp.
TCAGAAAAATCAGTGAACTTCCCCCAGCCATGCAGCAACATGAATGCACAGGCAAATCTTAATAATAGAAGTCCCCAATTCAATGACCAGGATTGAGATGAGGTTAGCCAGCGATAAATGTTGCTGAAGTATGATGGTTGGGACATGAATTGAATTTTGTATAAAATTAATGTAGGAAATGTAATTAGATAAGCTTTTTACATTCCTATAACACACAAGTATACATTGTATCAGCCATAAGGGGCTCTAAATTATCTTAGTTAATCATTGATTTATATCCTTAGAAGCATCAAAATGTATCAGAGAATGAATAGCGCTTTCATTTACCAGTTTTTGCATGAATTGTAATTTCCCTTCTTTCTCTTGAAAAGGATGTTTCCTGAATAGGGCTGCATAGTTTTCCTCTAATACACTTTCTACCTCCTCAATTTTGGTCTCCGCTACAGATTCGATATCCCGTAGATAATCGCTATTGAACTGCAGCCGAAGTGGGTCAACCTTCCCTGCCTCAACAAAGCCTTTGGTCTTTGTTGCACATCGGCAGGGATTTGATTGATTGACCAACCCACACTTTTTTTGCATGAACCGGAAGAGATCTTTACGTGCTCGCGATAATTTTTGCCGATAGTTGTCTTTGCTGATTTCGAGCATCTCTGCTCCAATCGTGTGATTGACATTAAAAATTTCACTCAGAATAAAAATGAGCCGCTGTTCGCGATCGAGGCACAACAACATGCCATGCATGCATGTCAACTTGGCCTCTTCAATGGCAGTCCTCCATTCCAGTTCCTCCATCGCTGAAAGCGGATGATCAGGAATAGTATCCAAATTATTCCCGGCTTCCTCAAATGAAACAGTTGCGAGTTCGCGACGATACCTTTTCATTTCCAACAAGTGATTGAAAGTTATCCGGTACAACCAGGTACGAAAATTGCTTTCCCGCTTGAACTGAGATAGCTTGGTAATAACCTTGATGAGCACCTCCTGGGTAATATCTTCCGCATCATTCACATCGGCAACCATCTTCAAGGCAATGTTGTAGATAAAATTCCTGTGCCTGTCCAAAAGCGCTTCCAATGATGCCATCGAACCTTCTAATGCTGCACTGATCAACTCTGTATCAGATTTGTCCCGATAATGGATTGACAGCGGATTTTCCATAGTACAAGTTTATTCCAAAAAATTCAAGCGAAGAAAGACCAATCCTATTAGGGTCGCTTTTTTACCTCATACACCAACATCAAAGCTCCAAAGATAACAGGCATAGGCACCATCATCCACTCTTTAAACTGAACATGTACCAACACGGCGGCAGGCATGATGCCGATCAATACCAAAGATGCAATTCTTTCCAGCCGCGTAAAAAGTGCAATACCAGCGATCAATTCAACAACTGCAACAGCTATTCTCCATTCATCACTTATGTGCCAGCGCTGGAAATTGTCTACCGCCATTTGCATTCCCACTAATTTGGGCAATGCAGAAAAGATGAACAAAACACCCATGATTTTTCCCAGTAAATTGATTTTTTTGCTTTCCATTTTTCCCGATTATTTCTGGTAAGATATGCCCTTTTCATCTAAGGTTTTCTTTTCTTCCTTCGTCATGGTGTTAAGATTCGCTACACTGTTTAGTGGACAGCTCGCTGTGGCTGATGTTCCAAGCAGCATGATCGCAACTACACCCGCAATAATGGCGGCTATCCCGGCCAATGCGCCAAAATACCAGGCACCAATAGCAATGATTCCTATCACTGCACGAATAATACGATCTGTTCGCCCTAGATTTCTTTGAAAGAGTTTGTTTTTCATTGTCATTTGTTTTTAGTTAAACACTACCTATTAGATGCAGGCACTTCAAAACTGTGACAACGTTTTCTCAACTTCAGGCCAAATATTCTATTGCCGAACTGTCAACAATAATAGAAAATTGACCGAAAACACCTTAATTATACCTTATAGGGTATATTTTTACACAAAATAGATTTTATTATACCCTTTGGGGTATATGACCATGTTTTAAAACGAAATATATACCCTATAAGGTATATATTCGCTATAAATTGCTATATTTATACCCTAAAGGGTATATAATGAATATAGCCAAATTTGTCAAACACAAACGTAAGCTGGTAAAACTGACTCAGCCGGAGTTGGCACTAAAAGCGGGTGTCGGACTCAGATTTGTTCGGGAATTAGAGCAAGGCAAAGAGAGCCTTCGCATGGACAAGGTGAACCGGGTACTTCATCTGTTCGGTCACGAAATAGGCGCCGTGATCCAACCAATTGTATTGGATGTAAAAGAATTGCAATAAAAAAAACAAGAATGAGAAAAGCAGTGATCAAAAATCATGATCAAATTGCCGGCTGGCTCACAGAGGATGACCAGGGCTATCAATTCTTGTATAGCAATGAATATCTATCAAATCCTGATGCCCGTCCTGTTAGTCTAACACTCCCTCTGCGCAAAATAGCTTTTAAATCTCATGTACTTTTTCCCTTTTTTGATGGCTTGATTCCGGAAGGTTGGTTACTTGATATTGCACAAAAAAACTGGAAGCTACATCCAAGAGACCGCATGGGTTTGTTGCTGGCCTGCTGTAAAGATTGCATTGGCTCTGTAAGTATTGAGGAAGTAAAAATGGAGGATGCCCTATGAACAATTGCTTGTTTTGTTATGCTCCCCTTTTTGAAAAAGAAACGGACTTCCACGTTTACTGCTCACAAAAAATGTTTGGACAAAAAAGTCCACCCGAACTTCCATTCAGCGAAATAGACCTTGACTCACTGGCCAAAGAAATTATCAGGCACCAAACTGCAGTTACTGGAGTTCAAGTAAAATTGTCCCTTCAGCTTAGCCAAAACAAAGAGGAAGGAAGAGGCAAAAGATTTACGGTTGTTGGTCTTTGGGGCGGATATATTTTGAAACCACCATCTACCGATTATCCTCAGTTACCAGAAGTGGAAGACCTTACTATGCGGTTGGCAGAATTGGCTGATATTAAAACAGTACCCCATAGTTTGATCAGACTGAAGTCAGGCACCCTCGCTTATATTACGAGACGAATCGACAGAACAAAAAAAGGGAAGCTTGCCATGGAAGATATGTGCCAGCTAACACAAAGACTGACTGAGGATAAATATCGGGGCAGCTATGAGCAAATAGGAAAAACCATACTACTTTATTCCACATTGCCCGGGGTAGATGTAGTGAATTTTTTT
>DAIMYK010000248.1:0-3221 GCA_036734525.1 Sediminibacterium sp.
CAAATCACATTAAACATCAATTGGCGGGGTGGTATATAAGAAAAGCCGGACAAGTACATAGTTCTTGAAACCATGTGGCTTTTCCGGCTATCATAGGATATGGTATTGATACCCCTTGGTGAAGGTTGATCCCAACACTTCAATTCAGGAGTACATAGAATAAGATACTGTAAACATTTGTGCCGCTGCCCGGAAGAAAAAAAATTATTGGTTGCCCCCTGTTTTTTTGGGTGCGGGTACCGGGGGGTTGGGAGGAAGATTGGCCGGGGACTTGGTAGCTGTCTTGTTATCAGTGGGGTTAGCAGGGGGCTGGTCACCAGCCGGGGGAATTGTTTTTGGCCGAACACCCAACAAACTGGTATCAGATTCAGCACCAATTACCTCTGAATTACCGGCATCATAACCGGTTTCCACCACACCACCACCGGTTTCACTTTCCCCACTCATGATGGGTACATTCCCATTGGTATAATCGATCTGAATGTCTGTATTGATTTCTTCAGGACGATTGAAAGTTAGTTTGGTATCTATACCACATGCAGGGTCATTGGCTGCTTTTCGCATAAAATAAGCCCAGATCGGCATAGCAGCCCGACCACCCTCTCCGTTTTTACTTTCCTTTTTAAAACGAACAAAGCGATCATCAGCACCTACCCAAACACCAGCCAGTAACTGGGGCGTATATCCCATGAACCAGGCATCGCTGTTATCATTGGTGGTTCCGGTCTTGCCTGCAATTTCTAAACCTGCCGGCATATCATATCCCCAGATGCCGGCTCCTGTTCCATTGGTCATTACTCCCTGCATCATTTTTATAACAGAATATGCTGTTACATCGCTGATTACTTCCTTCCTCATTGGCACAAAATTCGCCAGCACATTGCCATTCCTGTCTTCGATGCGGGTAATATACATGGGTTTGGCACTGAAGCCTCTTCCGGGAAAAATACTATAGCCCTGCATCATCTCATACAATGACAACTCCACAGCACCAATTCCAATGGAAGGGTAGGGGGGAATGGTCGATTGAAAATCACATTTGCGCAGAAAGTCAATCAATCGCTGTGCACCATTGTTTCCGTTGTTATCCAGCTGTTTCAGGATATAGGCAGTAGCACAGTTCCTGGATTTTGCCAATGCAAGTGCCATAGGCATGGCAGCACCGGTGCAGGTTTTCGGGGTTGCAGGCACCAATCCGAAACTACCAAAACTCTGCTGGTTATCATATACTGTTGTGTTTGGGGTGAAACCCGCTTCTTCGATGGCAAGACTATACAGCAACGGTTTCATGGTAGATCCTACCTGTCTCTTGGTAATGAAAATGTCATGGTCATACATGCAAGTTATAAAGTCGATACCACCTACCCATGCCTTGATCTGACCATCCATCGGATTCATGACAATGAAACCGGTTTGTAACATCTGGCGATGGTATTTGATCGAATCGTAAGGTGTCATCAACGTGTCTTTGCCACGGGCAGTATTCCAGGCAAAGACGCGCATATTCACAGGTTCAAAAAATGATTTTTTGATGTCTTCTTCCTCCCAGCCCTCTTTGGTGAAGTTTTTCCAACGCTCACTCTGCTTCATGGCTGCCTCCAAAATATGATCATATCCCTTCCAGACAGAACCTGTTTTGATATTATCCTGGCTGTTCAGTAATTTCTGTAGATAATTCATGTGACGAGCGACCGCCTCCTCCGCATATATCTGCATGCTGGGATTGATGGTTGTATAAATCTTCAGTCCGTCGCGGTAGAGATCATAGTTATCACCATTGTTCTTCTTGTGTTCACGACACCATTTTTTCATTTCCTCCCCCAGAATCATTCTGAAATAAGGACCGAGACCATTGTTCTCATCGAGTTTCTTATAATTGAGTTGGATCGGTTTTTTCTTCAACAGAGCAGCATCTGCGGCACTCAGGTATTCCTTGGTGACCATTCTATTCAGCACCAGGTTCCTTCTGTCCATGGCACGTTTGGGATTGGTACGGGGATTGTAAATTCCGGGGCCATTCACCATGCCGATCAGTACGGCTGCTTCTTCCACGTTGATGCGATCGGGTTCTTTCTGGAAAAATGTCTTGGATGCATTGCGAATACCATAGACGTTGTCACCAAAAGCAACCGTGTTCAGGTACAAAGTCAGTATTTCTTCTTTGGTAAAATTACTTTCCAGTTTGATGGCAATGATAGATTCCTTGAGTTTCTGAATGCTGCGGAGCAGAAAATTTTTGGTGCTCCAGTTTTCAGTGAAGAGATTTTTCGCTGTCTGCATCGTAATGGTGCTGGCCCCACCTTCCCTTCCTAAGAAAAACAATGCCCTGCCCAGTGAAACAGGATCAATGCCACTATGGTTGTAGAATCTTTTGTCTTCCGTAGCTACCAATGCCTGAATGGCATACGGACTGATATCACGATAATCAGTCATTACCCGGTCTTCAATGTAATATTTTCCAATGGGAGTTCCGTCATCTGCGAATACCAGACTGGCCAGTGAAGCTGTAGGATTTTCAATATCCTGCAAATCAGGCATCGCACCCAACCAGCCCAATTGTATGATGATGATCAGTAAAACAAAGAGGCCAAAGCATCCGAAAAAAAATCTCCAGAAATACTTAACTGCACGGGTCATGACTGCCTTATTTTTTTGCACGCTCAAATATCTGTCTTTTTTGGAATTTAAGTTGGTTTAATCCGCAACGGTTCTGCTAAAATTTGTCCGGATAAAGTTCTTTCAGGAAGCTATTGTATCCTTCCAGGTCCTTTGATTCCATCAGGAGGGCAAGATTGGCAGGACTGATCATGCTATAGCTGAATTTATTGGCAGGTATCCAGGGCAGGATGCGGGATGCCGTCATAGGTCGCACCCTGTCCATATAGGCAATGGCCTCGTCCGCATTGGTGAAGGGGCCGAACAGGAGCAGGTTGATCGGATCATTCAATTTACTTACCTGAATGGCGAGGGGACGCTTCAGGGAAAGCATTTGATTGTAACGAAGAAACGCATTCCGACTTTCATTCACAAAGATGGTGTCAACTTTATTCAATATAAGTACGAGGTAGGCAGTATCACTGGGGTTGAAGCGATAGCTTTTTCCCTGAAAACCTGTTGAGGTCGCACCCACACCCAGTTGAATGTGTTTGGAAGAAATGGGCGCCTTGTCCGGTGCTGCAGGAGTGGGAACATTGATTTCTTTTCCTGCACTGTTCAGTCGG
>DAIMYK010000249.1:0-3219 GCA_036734525.1 Sediminibacterium sp.
GGAGAAGGTATTTTCAATGAAGGCTTATGGCGGGGTCCGAGGAATTATTATTTTAAGGAAAAGAACAATTAAGTGATTCAGGATGTACGCGGGCGTTGGATGAGTGAGGGAGTGTTTGAAGATATCCGTCCTTATAATCCCAATAAGACAGCCGGACAAACGGATGAATCTACTGATACCTATGATGCGATAGATTGGATGGTTAAAAATATTTCCGGCAACAATGGAAAAGTCGGTGTGTTTGGAACTTCCTATCCCGGATTTTATGCAACCATGGCAGCATTGAGCAATCATCCTGCTCTTAAAGCAGTGAGTCCGCAGGCACCTGTAACGGAATGGTTTTTAGGCGATGATTTTCACCACAACGGAGCTTTCATGCTCGCAGATGGTTTTGCTTTTTATTCGGGATTTGGAAAACCGAGACCCAAACCCACTACTATTGGACCCAAGGGTTTTGAATTTCCTACAAAAGACTATTTCGATTTTTATTTACGGACGGGTGCTTTGACCAATTTTACTAAGTTAATGGGTGACAGCATTCTTTTTTGGAAAGACCTCATGGCACATCCCAATTATGATGCTTTTTGGCAGGTACGCGATGCCCGCAGAAACGTGGATAAAATCAACTCTTCCATCGCTACTTTGGTGGTTTGCGGCTTATATGATGCTGTGGATTGTTATGGTGCATGGAATTTATACAAGTCAATTGAAGGAAAAGCCAAAAACGATAACCGGATTGTCATGGGGCCCTGGTACCACGGTCAGTGGGGTGCTATGGATGGTACTAAATTAGGCAATGTTTATTGGGGGTCGAATACCAGTGACTGGTATGGGAAGAACATAGAATTACCCTTCTTTGATTATCACCTTCGGAATAAGGGAAGTATAGATGCAATTAAAGAAGCCAATGTTTTTTTTACGGGAGCCAATGAATGGAAGCAGTTGTCACAATGGCCTGTGCCCGGTATGCGCATGATTCCTTATTTTCTTGGTCCACGAGGGTTATTGTCAACTTCATCTACCGGGAAGGGTTTTGAGGAGTATGTCAGTGATCCTGCTAAACCTGTGCCGTATATATCTGATGTTTATATGTTGCGTTCCACACCCAGCAGGCATTATCGTGAATACATGGTTGAGGACCAGAAATTTGCATCCCGCAGACCGGATGTGCTGGTGTATCAGACACCGGTACTAACTGAGGATCTGATTTTGGGCGGACCGGTAGTGGCTGATTTGCGGGTGTCAATATCAACAACAGATGCCGATTTTGTTGTAAAGCTCATAGATGTTTATCCTGATCAACCTTCTGTTGCGGATATGAAAGTGGATTATCTGATGAGTGGATATCAGCAATTGGTTCGTGGTGAGGTGATGCGGGGTAAGTTCCGCAACAGTTTTGAAAAGCCGGCTCCCTTTGTTCCCAATCAACCAACGCAGGTAAAGTTTAGTTTGCCTGATGTAGCACATACATTCAAAAAAGGACATCGACTGATGATTCAAATCCAAAGCAGTTGGTTCCCTATTGTTGATAGGAATCCACAGAAGTTTCTGGACATTTATCAAGCAAAGGATGAAGATTTCATCAAGTCTACTATTCGGGTGCACCACCGTTCTAAGATTGATCTGCCGGTAATAACAGGCTCTTTTTAACTTTTTCCCGTGACAGGCTCGATGGTATCTGTAATAGTTAATTAAAAGAATATTTCACATGCAAGCCGCAAAGTCTCCCCCGACACGTCGGGGCGGAAGACTTTACGGAGAAGGGAAGGCAAGAGTGAGTTTGAGCCGAAGGTGCGCCGAAGGAGCAAGGGAGTGTGGAGGGAAGGACAGTGTGAGTGTGAATATGAGAGTCGAAAAGAAATAAACTGATTCTCACACTCACACTGTCCTTGGCGTTACATCCTTGATGTTGTTTTGTTTCGAGGCATCATCATCGATCACCGTTTCTTTTACTGTAGCAAAATTGATTTTCTTCAAATCGATCTTACGAACCTGGCGGTTCCACATGGTATGGTAGTAATAAACTTTTTCTTTTAGATCGGAGGCGGAACTTACCTGTGTTGCACTGACAATATCTTTTGGTAAGTTGGGTGCAGGAACCTGAGCTCCCAATGGAATATTGAAATTGTCTAAAATTCTGAACGATTCAAAAACTGCCTCCTGTGAGGTAGTCAATGGCCGGCAGGTTGCTGTAAATGCAGCTGCTCGCACAAAACGGGAAGGAGGTGTGAAATCTCCAGGCAATCCAATCAGACCTGAACCCCCGCCCAATGGCTTTAATTCATAGTTATCAAATGCTTTTGGATTATTCGGTACATTGGTCAGGGCCAGATAATTGCGCTGATTGATGATGTGCCAGTCATAAGTAGGGGAATTGGTAATTACCCCCAGATAAGGTTCATATATTTTGATTTCTCCATGATTGACGATTTCAATGATCTTGCTGTTGCCTGAAGGGTCGACGATCTTGAAGTGAAAAGGAAGTTCGGCACCCCCAAAATCTTTGTTCTCTACAGTCACAACTCGCACTTTGTTGAGGTTGGCAATGGCTTCATTCACCGTTTTGAAGGAAGATAACATCCATTGCATCAAATCTCCCACACTGAGTGACTGGGCACCTTTGGTGCTGTCATAAACGGCATATTCTGCAAAGCCGGGAAGATAATAGACGCCGACATACAGTCCTTCTTCATTCATGCCATCCGGTCCATAGGGTTGGTCATACGCAGTGAGCGTGACAAATCCATACTTGCCGGTCCATTTCTTCCCGTTCAATCCCTTCGGTGTTTGTCCGACAAATGTTTTGTTGCGGGGAACAATCAGAATTTTGTTGTGCTGGGCATCATTCAGTGCCCATTCAACCGTTCTGGAAACAACTACTCCTCCATCTTTAGATGTAAGGGTGATGCCGGTACAGGCAAAGATTGCGTCGCCGGAAAAAATTACTAGGAGTAACAGGAACAGTGGTCTTAATTTCGACAACATACAACGGCTATTTAAATATATATAATAAAAAATTATAAGAAAAAACGTATTTTATGAAGATAGGATTTATTTAATTTATCAGCAATTTCTGAATTTTGGAACAGTAAAAACAAAACTTAAAGACCTTTAGCTAAAGACTGGAAAAGTCTTTGGTCTTTGGCAAATGGGCTTTCGTCACGGTCTTTGGTCTTTGGCGGTTGGTCTTTGGCTCGATTATCTCAACGGGAATGAATA
>DAIMYK010000250.1:0-3186 GCA_036734525.1 Sediminibacterium sp.
AATTCAGGCTGGTATTTTATTCGGATGGCAAGAATTTTTTCTTCTGCATCAATCACAACATCGGTATTATTCAACATAGCTCGCTTTATTTCGGCAACATAGGGATAATAGACCCGCCAAAACCCTGAGTCGGCCTGCGTCAGTTTTAAGTAGCGGTTGATGAATTCAATTTTCAAACCCTGCATCTGTGCCATTCTTTCCCCCGGCTGCAATCGCTGTGCATCTGCGGTAACAACAAAACCCACCCAAAAAAGTAAGAGCAGGCGCAGTGCAAGAGAATATCTAAAAGATGTCGTTTGCATACACTTAATTTATTTCATCCGGCTGCCATTCCAGTGTTTCGGTAGAAGTATTTTCTTCCAGGTAGCGGTTGATTTCATCATCCGAAAGGGATTGCATCTTCAAAGAAATATCTTTATAAAGTTCATTATCGGGTGACAATACAGTGTGGGAAGCAGTAACAGCAGCAGCTGCAACTCTTTCTGTGCCAATACCGGGTCGCTGGTCGGTGAATATAAATGCACCGGTAACCAATACTCCACCTAACAGGGCTGCGGCAGCATAGGGAACTGCTTTGCGAAAGAACAACGTGAAAAGTTTACCGGAGGAGGCCCGGCCGGAAGCTGCCTGCTCATCGCGGATACGCTCTACCATTCTTTCGGGCAATTGATCAAAGTATCCTGCCGGCAGGTCAAAGGGTTTATGTTCCGGATTTACAATCGCTGGTCCAACCTCCCCGAGTACGCGTGCCGTGAGCTGATCGAAATAACCATCCGGAACATGGAATGGCATATTCCTCGAAGGCCACCGGGTTTGGGGAGCCAGTTCTTGCAACTCTTTTAATATATCTGAAGTATGTTCCATTTCAACCTAATTAGACACTCCTGCCAGAGCAAAGTTTAAGATTCACGCAGCATTTCCTCCAATTTTTTTACTGCGTGGTGGTAACTAGCTTTCAGGGCACCCTCACTCGTCTGTAACACATCACTCATTTCCCGGTAGCTCATTTCATCAAAATACCGCAAATTAAAAACAATCCGCTGCTTTTCAGGCAATTGTTGTATAGCCAATTGCAACTTCCATTCCAGCTTTTTCTCATCAAAATGAGGATCAGCCTTCATTTGCTGCTGTGCTGAAGTATTTACCGCTTCCTCATCGATGTTCACCAACCCCCTTCTTTTTTCCCTTTCGATAAAGCTAAGGGACTCATTGGTAGCGATCCGGTAAAGCCAGGTATAGAGGTTGCTCTCTTCCCTGAAATTCGCCAATCCCTTCCATACTTTGAGGAAGACATTTAGCAAAACATCATCTGCATCGGAATGATTGATGACCATTCTTCTGATATGCCAATACAGGGGTTGCTGGTATTTCGAGACCAGAGCCGTAAAGCCCTTTTCCCGCGAAGCGGGTACATGGTACCACTGCAGTAAAAGGGAATCTTCAGGATGCATGGATTTTAGTTAACGGGGCTCTTCTGTAAATTTAGACCACTCCCTCGACAACAAGTTTAATCGGTTTTGCCAGGAATAATTCTTTAACTAGCTTCCAACTTTATTTTCCCATCTTTCCAATCCCACAAATGAAGACAGGCATAGGTTCGGAAGGGCCTCCAATTCTCAGCAATCAGTTCCATTTCACGAAGAAGGTCTTTTTTACTCAGGTGGTGCAGGTTATACAGACGAACCATGGCAGATTGGATGCCGCCGTCTCCGGGAGCAAAAACATCGGGTCTTCCCAAGCCAAACATTAAAAACATCTGTACAGTCCAGGTACCCACGCCTTTGATGGCCGTTAACTGCGATAATAATTGTTCGTCTGATTGCCGGGCTGCCTGCGCAGGTGTCAGTGGGTGCTCCATAAAGTACCGGGCTACTTCTTTGAGATACAAGGTTTTCGAATTGCTTAGTCCGGCAGCACGTAGAATGGCATCGGGTGTTGATACGATTTCTTCCGGTCGGGGAATTCTGCCGCCATAGATGTCACGGATGCGTTGCCAGATGACGGCTGCCACCCGTGTACTCAGTTGCTGACTAACGATGGCTGACATCAAATAGGCAGGGATATTCCGTTGGATAGGAGTCAGCCTTTTTTCTTCCCGCAACAGCGGTGCCATTATCGGATCTTTTCTCAAATGAAGGAGGTAGGACATATCGTTACGTTTTTTGAAGATAAGAACCGGCCATGAATTACGGAGACAAATTCAGGTTTAGGGCTGAAGGCAGAGATTACTGACTAAAATTGATGTATATTAAAGGTACAAACCAGTGTATGAAAAAAATATTTCTCTTACTCTTGCTTTCAGCTTACTTGCCCATCTGTGCGCAGGAATCATTTGAACAGGCAGCCAGGCGCATCCTGCAGCAGCAGGAAAAGGACTGGAACAATGGGAACATCGATGCTTTTATGCAAAGCTATTGGAAGAGCGACAGTTTGTTGTTTGTAGGCAGGAATGGGCCGGTATATGGTTATACCGCCACGCTCAATAACTACCACAAAAATTATCCTGATACCATCGCGATGGGGAAGTTACAATTCAACCTGATATCTGTGAGAAGTGTAGGTGCAGACCATGGGTTTGTATTGGGACAATTTGTACTTACCAGGAGGAATGACCGTCCAAGCGGCTATTTTACCCTCTGGTTTAGAAAAATAAATGGTTCGTGGAAGATTGTATCCGATCATACCAGCTAGTGTATCTTTACATTGAATAATTAATTTAAATAAAATGATACTTCTTATTATCGGATTGATTCTTGCGCTGGTTGGCAGAACATTAAAAAACAAAAATGAAGACTTGAGCAATGTTGGGAATGGCTTGTTTTGGAGCGGACTTGTATTGGGTATGTTCGGATTGCTCTGGTCGAGTGTGAAGCAAATTGACGCAGGAAAGATTGGGGTGCAGTCATTGTTTGGAAAGGTACAGAATCAGGTGCTACCCAGCGGGCTCAACCTGATCAATCCTTTGATGGATGTATTGGAACTGGACATCAAAACGCAGAACTATACCATGAGTGGGGTGCATGATGAAGGAAATAAAGATGGAGACGATGCCATTCGTGTATTGACTGCCGATGGTTTGGAAGTAACCATCGACCTGACTGTATTGTACTCATTGATACCTTCGGAAGCACCAAGATTGGTGCGAGAGACAGGGGTTGACTACCAGAATAAAATCATACGGCCACT
>DAIMYK010000251.1:0-3183 GCA_036734525.1 Sediminibacterium sp.
GGGTGTCAATCGCTTTCAATATGCCAGCTATTCCCGCAGCTGGGGAGATCCAGTCTATCCGATTTCAGATGGATTGATAGAAAACAAATTAACCGGCGCCCCCGATCTCTCCTCACTGGTTGATTCAGTCAGTTCGCTATTTACGTCCGTCAATCCCTATACCGGAATATTCAAAGTAAGTCTTCCCACCAAGCTCATCATCAATTTTGATAAAAAAATTTACAAGGGAGTCTATATAAATACCAACCTTAGTCTGAACCTTTTATCAGATGCCAATTCTAAACATTGGAGAACGAGAGAAAATAATTTATTAGGCATCACCCCCCGCTGGGAAAACAGGGCTTTGGGAATATACCTTCCGGTTCAGGTAACCCAACAAGGAGAGATATGGTTGGGTGCGGCGGCAAAAATAGGACCGCTTATATTAGGCCTTCACCACTTTGAGATAACCCGCCCCCTGATTCGTGAACCCAGGCTGCGGGGCGGGGGCTATGCCATGCTATCTATTCATCCCTTTGGAAAAAAGATAACGCCCAGGAACTTTGACTGCTGGGAAAACTAAAATGACCCCGAAAGGAGTCATTGTGATTTTTTAAAAGGGGGCTGGTGATCTTTATTGAATTGCCTGAATATTGGCTGCCTGCTTCCCTTTTTTCCCATCGGTTATTTCAAAACTCACTTTCTGTCCTTCTTTGAGTGATTTGAATCCGCCCATGTTAATGGCAGAGAAATGTGCAAACAAGTCTTCTCCTCCATCATCAGGAGTTATGAACCCAAAACCCTTAGCATCATTGAACCATTTTACTACTCCGGTTGGCATATTTTTAAGTTTATTTTCCCCAAAATACAAAAAAAACTGCTCCAGCCATTATATTCCGTTTTTTTTATCGTTCTTACATTTGCAGAAGGCAGACTTATCTAGAGGCGATCGGACTGCCTGATCCCGAAAACTAACCAATCCTCATGAAAGAAAAGAAAGCCACCACCGTCAGTGTCAGCAGTTTAAGCGGAACCAACTATGCAAGCCTGGTCATTCTCTGTTTATACACTTTTGTTGACTTTATTCCCCGTGGCGAATCCATAGACTTCAACGGACCGCAATGGCTGTACCTGAGTATTGTGAATCTCATAGCGGTGGCCTACCTGTTTACTGCAAATAAAAGCAAGTTCAGTGATGTTAGCCAGCAAATTGGCGGTGCGATTGTACAACCACCTGCTATGATGTTCACACTCTTTTGTATTCTCTCGGGATTGAGTTTCTTCTTTGCATTCAATAAAAACGAATTCATTGTAAATTATGCCCGTTGCATCATCGCTTTCATAGCTTTTGCCAGCGTAGCCTGCCTGATGTTCCAAACCAATAGAATTCTTCCTGTCCTGGCACAGGTTGGCTCGCTCATTCTGTTTTTCAATGTTTTCAAGGCCCTGCAGATTTTTTTCAACGATGTTGGGGAATTGGGTTTCGATGGAGCGGTATTGAATATGAAGGGTGTTACCGGGAATAAAAACATCTTCGCTAGTGCCATTGTAGTTAAACTCCCCTTTGCTCTATACTCCGTATATATTGGCACTAAATGGAAACGTGTTTTAAATCTTGTGATTCTTTTTCTTGCCCTATATGCCATTGCCCTTGCTAATGCCCGGTCTTCTTATATAGGTATCATCTTTCAGTTAATCGTTTTTCTCGCTTTTTGTATCTACGAATTCATGGGTCACAAGGATGCCAGAAAAATGTTACAAGACATTTCCCTCTTCCTGATTCCAATTGTTCTGGCCTTGATGCTTTCTCAATTGACCGTTGAAACTCAAAGGAGAACTGTTGTCGGTGTCGACCAGCCCTCTTCCTTTGGTACAGTAACTGAGCGATTCAATACCATCACATTCACAGAACGTGGCTCCTCTAATCGTCTGGGAATTTGGAAAGTAGGCATTGATCTATTCAAACACTACCCACTCACAGGAAGAGGTTATGGCAACTGGAAAATTACTTCCCAGGAATTCGATCAGTTTTCTAATGACGACAACTCAATGAGTGTGCATGCACACAATGATTTTATTGAAGCTCTGGGAGAGAGTGGTATTTTTGGTGGCATTGCTTATTTGCTTGTCTTTCTCTTACTCCCTTTTTACTCTTTGAAAAATATCCTCTCATCTGATATTCCCCAGCACGAAAAAATTCCACTGCTTTTATCTTTGATTGGACTCGCCGGCTATTTTACAGATGCCTTTCTCAACTTCCCCATGGAAAGAGCTACCATGCAGGTATATTTCATCTTGCTGTTCGCTCTCAATGCAGTTGAAAATGCTCGTCTCAACCGGCTGCGAAATCAGGAAAATAAAAACTATCCCAATCGACTGAAATGGTTATTGCCTGCTTTTCTGGTTCTGACCATCGGCACCAATTGGGTTACTTATCAAACCAATCTATCGATGATAGTTCAGTCTGCGATGTTCGAAGATGTAAACGCAGACGTTGTAAGTAAAAGAACAACTGATATCAATGATCAACTGCCTTCTTTGACCAATGTCACCATGTGGGGACTACCGCTCAGTTTAATGAAAGGCCGGTACCTGCTGAATGAAAAAAGAATAAAGGAAGGAATGGAAATGTTTGAAAATGTGAAGAAGGAAAATCCCTACATGTTTTATGCCGAGTTCATTAAAGGCAGATGGTATTATGAGAATGCTAACATCGATCCAAGCTACTATGACAGTGCCTACAAATATGGTGTCATCTGTTTTGAAAACAGACCTCGCAACGTTGCCTATTTCGGACTTCTCGCTTTCGTCTGTGCCAACAAGAATGATTCAGGTCGCCTTTTCCGCAATTTCAACCTGATTCGTAAATACAGAAATGACGAAGGAATGGCCAGGGGCTGGAATAACTACCACTTTTCATTACAACAAATGAAATATCCCCTACGATTCATGTCAAGGGTAGCAGACTCTGCACTGGCAAGCTTCCACAAGGCTTCAGTTACCATAAAGAATAGCATAAAGTTACACACTGACCTGGGAGACCTGCCATTACAAAATGCAGCTCAAGCCCAGGCTCCGGCAACACAGACTCAGGTAAGCACGCGCCCCGTGTTGACGGCGCAGCCACAGACGGGAGTGGAGCAACCGGGAAAGCCGCGAGGTGGGGCGCCGGGCCCGAGTCCGGGGGCGGTGGGGGGTAGGCTG
>DAIMYK010000252.1:0-3172 GCA_036734525.1 Sediminibacterium sp.
CCATTCAGCGTGGTCGTTACAGCAACCATATTCCCCTGCTTGTACATCACACTGAGGTGAGTAGTCTGCTCACTTTCTTTAATTACACCTGCCTTTACCATACTGCTGCTGCCCGCCTTATCCGGTACATAATCCGCCATGCGCTGCGTTAAATAAGCATCACTGATCAGCGTAGCTACCGGCACAGGAAAGAAATCCGGATCCCCCATGTACGCCGCCCTGTCCGCATAAGCCCTCCGCTCTGCCTCAATCATCAACTGCACACTCGCCGGCGTCTGAAAACCCATCTCCTTCACAGGAAACTTTTCAATCATCCTGAGCATCTGTGCTATCAATATCCCGCCACTACTTGGCGGTGCAAAACTGATTACCTGGTGATCACGGTACTTAAATTCGAGTGGCTTCCGCAACTTGGCAGTATAATTACTGAGGTCCTCATAAGTGATAATACCGTTGCCGCGCTTCATCTCTTCCACTATCAACTTCGCAGTCTCCCCCTCATAAAATCCGGCTGCCCCATCTTTCTGCATGCGGCGCAAGGTGGCTGCCAATTCTTTTTGCACCAGCGTATCTCCCGCTTTCCATTTTTCCTGCTTCACCAATGCAGTTGGTCGCGTACTGTTTTTAATCACCGACTCGCGATCGCCATTCATTCCCCCAGCTTCTTTTTCTGTAATCACAAACCCATTCTCCGCCAGATCAATTGCCGGCTGTATCAACACCCGAAACGGCAAACGGGCATGCTCCATGGTGGCGAATAATCCTGCCACCGTTCCGGGAATACCCGATGCCAGGTGCCCTAACTGGGAGAGATTCAATTGTACCTGTCCGTTCTTATCGAGGTACATATCCCGATTCGCCTTCCCGGGCGCTGCCTCGCGGTAATCTATGCCTACCAACTCCTTGTTCGCCTTCCGCGCCAGCAAAAACCCGCCTCCACCTAAATTCCCCGCACCGGGATATACTACAGCCAGTGCCAGTTGCACCGCAATCGCCGCATCAAAAGCATTCCCTCCGTTTTTCATCACTACCGCACCTACCTGACTCGCCTACGGATGTGCCGATGCTACCGATGCCTGCTGAAATACCGCCGTTTTTACGATGGTATAGCGATAAGGATCTATCGCCTTGCCGGAACCTACCCAGGAACCGGGTTTCTGCGCTTCCACCCCATGCAATAGCAGGAGGAAGGAAAAAAGGAGGGATGTCTTTTTCATGGCGGAAAATTAAATGTTTTTGCAGCATGTTTAAGTACCTGAAGTACTGTGTGATTAACTTGGTATAAAATCCGTTTTTCGGCATCGAATTCTTGCTTACTTTCACTTGTTAACTGTAGCTGCTTTCCATAGCTTTTATTCATTCATACTATTCTACCATGAAGCGTATTTATTTTCTTCTACTTGTATCTATCCTATCTGTTTCTCTCAGTGCGCAAACCCTCACCTCACCGCAGGAATTCCTGGGTTACCGCATCGGCACCCGTTTTACCCGCCACCACCAGGTAGTCGATTACTATAAACTGATCGCCCAGCAACAACCGAACCGGGTGAAGCTGATGCAATACGGTACCACCTATGAGGGCAGACCCCTGATGCTGGCATTCATCGGTACCCCCGAGAACCTGCAACGTCTCGAGTCCATCCGCACCAATAACCTGGCGCTGGTGAATGGCAGCAACAGCATTCGCAATATGCCGGTAATCGTATGGCTGAGCTATAATGTTCATGGCAACGAATCTTCCTCTACCGAGGCATCCTTGCTCACCCTTCATACCCTTGCTGACCCGAACAACCAGCAGGTGAACAACTGGCTGAAAAATACACTGATCATCATGGATCCCTGTATCAATCCCGATGGCCGCGACCGCTATGTGAACTGGTACAACTCGGTGGCAGGGGACCGTTATAACCCCGATCCAAATACCCGTGAACACGCCGAGCCCTGGCCCGGTGGAAGAAGCAACCACTATTATTTTGATATGAACAGGGACTGGGCATGGCAGACACAGGAGGAAACTCGTCAGCGCATGAAAATGTACAACCAGTGGATGCCGCAGGTACACGTAGATTTTCACGAACAAAGCATCAACGGCCCTTACTACTTCGCCCCCGCAGCTCAACCTTACCACGAAGTGATCACCAAATGGCAGCGGGACTTCCAACAACAGATCGGAAAAAACAATGCCCGCTATTTCGACAAGAATGGCTGGCTGTTCTATACCAAAGAGCGCTATGACCTGCTCTATCCTTCTTATGGCGATACCTATCCTATCTACAACGGTGCCATCGGCATGACCTATGAACAGGCAGGCGGTGGTCGTGCCGGATTGGGCATCATCAAAGCAGACAACGATACCCTCACCCTGGTAGATAGAGCCCTGCACCACTATACCACCGGCATCTCGACCATTGAAGTTTCCAGCACACACCAGGAAAAATTGTTGAAAGAGTTTGGTCAGTTCTTCGATGATGCCCGCAAAGGTCAGGGTGCAGAATTCAAAACTTATGTGCTCACCACCGATGACCCCGGTAAACTGAATGCATTGAAAGATCTGCTGCGGCGCAATGAAATTAATTTCGGTGCAGTCAGCTCTACCAATTTCAAAGGCTACCAGTACTTCTCCGGCAAAGAAGAGAACTTCGTCAACGAGGGCCTTCACATCGCCATCAGCGGAAGCCAAACACGTTCCGTACTGGCCCGTGTATTGTTCGAACCGAAAACTGTTGTCACCGATTCCAATACCTATGATATCACTGCCTGGTCACTGCCTTTTGTTTATGGTATCAAGTGTTATGGTGTCAAAGAGAAGCTGGACATCCGCTCAGAGGAAAATACTGCCGCCATCACTACTGTCAATGAAGGTTATGGTCTGCTCATTCCTTATACCTCTTTCCAGTCCGGCCGTGTGCTCGCTGCCCTGTTATCGAAAAATCTGAAGGTTCGCTTCGCGGAAAAACCTTTCACCTATCAATCGAAAGAATATCCCCGGGGTACCCTTGTAATCATTGCTACCGGCAACCCCGCTAACTGGCATGCCACCACTCAGGAAGTCTGCCAGCAATTCCAGGTGCAGCCCGTTGGCGTAGAAACAGGCTTCATGGATAAGGGCATCGACTTTGGTTCACCCGATATGAAAGTCGCCCTACCCGGGGTGAAAGTGGCCATGGTAACC
>DAIMYK010000253.1:0-3168 GCA_036734525.1 Sediminibacterium sp.
GTGGGCATACAGATTTTTGGGGGAGATGAGGAAGCCATGGCACTGAGTGCTGCCATTGTTGAAACGGTTCATCCCGATCTGCTCGATATCATTTTCGGTTGTCCTGTCAAGAAGGTGGTTACCAAGGGTGCCGGGGCAGGAGTTTTAAAAGACCTGGAGTTAATGGTATCTCTTACAAAAGCTGTGGTTAATAGTACTAAGTTGCCGGTAACAGTAAAGACACGCCTTGGTTGGGATGAACAAAGCAAGAACATTGAAGAAGTTGCCGAGCGCCTGCAGGATGTGGGTATCAAGGCACTGGCGATCCATGGCAGAACGCGTGCGCAGATGTACAAGGGTGAGGCAGACTGGACGCTCATCGCCAAAGTAAAAAACAATCCCCGCATACACATTCCCATTTTTGGTAACGGTGATATTGATAGTCCGCAAAAAGCTGCCGAATACAAAAACAGGTATGGGGTAGATGGCATCATGATCGGAAGGGCAGCGATTGGATATCCCTGGATTTTTCGCGAGATCAAACATTATCTGCATACCGGAGAGCTATTGGCACCTCCTACTTTAGAAGAGCGGATAGAGGTTTGCCGCAAGCACTTGCGCAAGTCGCTGGAGTGGAAGGGACCCATGGTGGGTATTTTTGAGATGAGAAGGCATTATGCCAACTACCTGAAGGGATTACCCAATATCAAAGAGTTCCGCCAGAAGCTGGTTACATTAATGACGGAGGAAGAAATTGTAGAGGTGTTGAAGGAAGTACACAAGACTTATGAGGGCTATACTTTTGAAAGAGCGCCCATTGAGCTGATCAATTACCACGAGAAATGCCCGGTGTAGGCAACTAGTTGCAAATGTCATTCTAATGCTACCTGGAACTCAGGAGACAAAGGCTGCACCTGCGGTGCAAAATAATGAGTTAGTACGCCTTCCTTATTGATCAGGTATTTACTAAAATTCCATACAGGTGCCCGCTTACACCAGCCATTCTGTGCAGTATCACTCAACCACCTGAATACAGGATGCTGCTCCGGGCCCTTCACCACACTTACCTTAGACATGAGTGGAAAGGTCACTCCGTAATTGATCTTGCAAAACTGCTCTATCTCAGCATCCCCCTTTTTTTCCTGTTCCTTGAAATCATTGGCCGGAAAAGCCAGTATCACGAGATCTTTGTACTGTTGATGAATTGACTCCAACTCTTCATACTGGGGCGTATATCCACAATCACTAGCCGTATTGACAATCAATACCTGCTTTCCCTTGTAAATACTAAAATCAATCAGTTCACCCTTGTTGTTCTTCGCCTGCAAAGAATAAAAAGAAACAGGCGGCTGCTGTTGAGTTGTATTAGTCTGCTGAAACGATGGCTTCTTGAACCACTTGTCCTTCAATACAAACAACGGATAAATGGCTCTCACCACCGATTGCTTCCAGCTCATGTTCTTCCGCTTCACCAGCAAAAGAAAAATAACCAGCAACAAAACTACTATTCCAACTTTTTTGAGCATCTGACTGAATTAATAATGGAACGATATTAGCGCAATAAGGTTTTGAGCAACCACAATTTTCCTTTGTAAGGAGGATATTTGATGTCCGGATCAAACCAGGTAGGCGTTTTCATCACAGATTTCGCGTGCGAGAAGGTAATAAAACTCTGTCGGCCATGGTAACTGCCGATGCCACTGTTTCCTCTGCCACCAAAAGGCAACTCGAGGTTAGCGATGTGCAGATTGGCATTGTTCACACAGGCGCCACCTGCCGGAACAGCATCGAGCCAATAGGTTGCATTCGCCTTCGACTCAGTGAATACATAAAATGCCAGCGGATTCGGATTGCGGGCAATGATCTCTCTTGCCTGCTCACGACTAGAATAAGGTATCACAGGGAGAATAGGTCCGAATATCTCATCCCGCATCACCGGTGCATCCAACGCAACATCCGTCAACAGCGTGGGCTCAATGAAAAGCTCATCTCTGTTAGTCTTGCCGCCGAAAAGAACATTGCCTGAATGAAGATAAGTACTGAGCCGGTCAAACTGTCTTTGATTGATAATGCGTCCATAGTCTGCTGAAGCGGCCGCCTCTTTCCCATAAAATTTTTCTACACATTTTTTCATCTCCGCCGCAAATGGCTGCAACATCTCTTCCGGCACCAACACATAATCCGGCGCAATACAGGTTTGTCCTGCATTCATGAATTTTCCTAAAGTAATCCTTCTGGCAGTTACCGAAAGATTGGCATCTTTCTCAATTACAGCCGGACTCTTACCCCCCAACTCCAGCGTTACCGGTATCAATTGCTCGGCTGCCTTTTGGTACATGATCTTCCCAACATGGGTACTTCCCGTATAAAAAACATGATCAAAGCGAAAAGCCTGCATCATTTCAGGTATTACCGTAGCGCCTTCCCCATCAACAAACAAAACATATTCAGGAGGGAAGGTCTTGGTAATGATTTTTCCAATCACCGCAGATGTAGCAGGCGCAAACTCACTGGGCTTGACCACCGCACAATTACCTGCCGCCAATGCCCCTATCAATGGAGTAAATGAGAGCTGAAAGGGGTAGTTCCAGGGTGCCACTATCAATACCACTCCCAACGGCTCACGCCGGATATAACTGCGCGAGGGCATGTTGAACAAGGCAGTTGATACCAATTCCGGTGGCATCCAATCTTTGAGGTGACGAAGTGATTCATTTAAATCGGTCAGCGTTAATCCATTCTCGCTGGCAAATGCTTCCTCCTTGCTTTTTCGCAGGTCTGAGCGAAGGGCCTCATAGATTTCTTCCTCATGCGCTTCAATAGAACGCTTAAGCGCCAATAACTGCTCCCGCCGAAAAGCATAAGGTAGCGTTATGCCACTCTCAAAATAGCGGCGCATGTTGTGCAGAGAAGCAGACTCCATATGGTAAGAATTTAAACTACAAGGTAATCAATAACAATGGTTTTCCCTGAATGTTGTCAGGCTTAGGAGATCAAGCAGCGAAAAATCAATTTTTTGCGAAATTATTTTATTGAAAAATAGCTACATTCATATCCCAAAAAAGATTCAACAGCTTAGCATTATGAAATAGAAAAGTCACCTCCCCGCCTCCGCCGCCCCTGACTACGACTCCCGAGCCGTCGATCCGCTTGCGGGCTGCGGCGGGCAGTTTCTTCGGTTCGCCGACC